>DATCHY010000343.1:0-7456 GCA_036508065.1 Geomonas sp.
ATGACACTTCGAACCTTAGAAAAAGCAACGGGGAGGTTTCCCCTCGTTTTTTGCCTCCTCCTGGCCGTCTCCTTCCCCCCCGGCACCTGCCGGGCCGAGGCAGCCAGGGCGCTCACCCTCGACGCGGCGCTCGCCATCGCCATGGACCAGAACCGGGACATCCAGAAGGCACGCGCCTACGGCAGTCTGGTCCAGGGGAAATACCTGGAGGAGCGCGCCGCGGCCCTCCCCGCCCTCTCCCTGAACGCCTCCGCAGCCTACACCAGGGACAACAGCCAGAGCGTCCTGATGGGGGGGATAACCGGGCAGCAGACGCGCGTGATCGATCTTAGGCTGACCCAGACACTTTTCAGCTGGGGGAAGGTCGGGGCCGCGATCCGCGGCGCCAAGGAAGGGCTCAAGACCGCCGAGGACCAGTTGCACATCTACCAGCAGGCGGCGCTCCGGGACGTGAGCGTCGACTTCTACGACGTGCTACTCGCCAAGGAACTGCTGGAACTTGCTACTTCCAACCTGCAGCAAAAGGAGCGGCATCTGGGGGAGGCCCAGAAAAAGCTCTCAGCCGGGGTCGCCACCGACTACGATGTGCTCGCGGCGCTGGTCGCGGCCGACAATGCCAGACCCGAGCTGATCCGCGGCGAAAACAAGATACGGACCGCAAAGGAGCGCCTGCGCCTGGTGCTCGCCATGGAACCGGTCGAGATCGATGTCGTCGGAGCGCTGAAACCGGAGCTGATCGCGCTCCCCCCGTTCGAGGAGTCGCTCGCCGCCGCGCGCAGGATGCGGCCGGAGCTCTCCGACCTGCGCCACCGGGTCGGCATCTCCAACGAACTCGTGAAAATAGCAGCCGCGGAAAACAAGCCGAAGGTCGACCTCAAGGGGGGAGTCGGCTGGCACCAGCTGGAAGCGGCGGGAACGACCTGGGACGGTGCGGCGTGGGACGTCGGCGTCTTCCTCACGTTCCCGTTCTTCGACTCTTTCAAGACCTCGGGGAAGGTGCAGCAGGCAAGGAGCGACCTGAGGACCAGGGAGCTCGAGGAGGCGCAGCAGATCGACACGGTATCGCTTGAGGTTCGCACTGCGGGCTTCGGCGTGACGGAGGCGCAGCAGATCCTGGCAGCGCTCACCGGCACCGTGAAACAGGCGGAAAGGCTCCTTGCCATGGCTGAGCAGGGGTATCAACTCGGGGTGAAAATCAGGCTGGAGGTAGAGGATGCAGAATTGAACCTGGTACAGGCGCGGAGCAACCTGGCCCAGGCCCGCCGCGACTACCAGGTCTCGCTGGTAAACCTCGCCTGGGCCACCGGCGTATTAGGCGAAGGGCCCCCGCTGCGTCACACTGAACGGGCGGCGCCCTGAGTGCCGATTTTGTGAGGTGCCTGGCAACGGTGAAGGGGAATTTTCCCGCCGGCAGCTCAATGCTCGCCGTTGGCAAGGATCTCGCTGGTCAACTGCCCCGCCCAGGCCGAGACCTCTTCCGGCGTTCCTGTGAAGAGCCCTGTGGAAATCGGCGGGGCGTACCCAGCCAGATGACTGTTGAACCGGTTCAGGGCCCTAACCAGTCTTTCCAGAGCGCTCCCGTTCCCGAGCACGTACTCGAAACAGGCCGTCAAGACCTCATCCAGCAAGGCATTTCCGAGGGGGTCGCCTTTTACAGACTGCGTAATCTCGAACAAACGGTGATGTGCCCCTTCCATGTCCCCTCCATTCCCTTTCCCCCGCAAAATATCTCAGAGAAATTTTTTTGTTGCACCTGCGGGCCAGAACTGTTAGGCTAGTCCCTCACATCGGCTGGACAGCTCAATGCGCCTGGAATATAGCAGCTTGTCCGCACATGTCAAGACCAATGCCCGGCGGCACCATCCATTACACGGAGATATTATGACATCAGGGGAATATCACGCCGGCACAGGGGCACGGGTCCGTAAGGCCCGGCTTGCCTTGGGCCTGACGCAAAAGGAGTTCGCGGCCACGCTTGGGATAGTACAAGGGTTTCTCAGCGGCATCGAGACCGGCAGGAAGCATCCTTCGAACACGCTGCTGATCGCCCTCACCCACACCCACCGGATAAATCCGGACTGGCTCAAGCATGGCACCGGCGAGACATTCAAAAGCGCGGTTAAAGCCTGCCCCCCGGCCGGAGGTAGAGCGCCGCTTTTGGAAGTGATTCCGGAAAGTTTCCCCCAGGAGTGCGGGGAAGCCCGCAGCTACATCTCGGTCCCCAACCTTCCGGAGGGTTGCTACGCCATCGTTTGCTACGGGGATTTCATGGCACCTACGATCCGCGACGGCGATCTGGTGGTCTTCACGCCGGACGGTGAGAAAAAGAGCGGGGACATCATTCTGGTGAATAACCGCTGGGGGGAACCGATCCTCCGCAGGTACCGCCTGAAGGATAGCGATGTCTACCTGGCACCGGACAACCCGGCCTACGCCCCCTTTCGGCCCGACAGCGGCACGCGGACCATCGGCACCGTGGTCGAGGTATGGCGCAAGGTACTCATCTAAGAAGGGAGTGAAGCTACACCCCCGCCATCAATTGATTGCCCCCGATTTCCTCTAGCATTTCAAGCTCTCCAGTCTGCTAGATTCATGACTTTATGAGTCCCGACTTCCTTAGTCCCTTAGCTCCTCACTTATTCTTGAGTCCCATCATCGGAATTAGTTGCGAGTCCGCGCCCCACCGCGTCAAAGATCCGTCCAATTTCAGCCATCGACCCCAAACAGAATCGCCCCTTCATTTTCATCCGCGCTTTTCCCTCAAGTAACTGGCGACATACGACGATAGATTCACTAATTGCATTCCCGCTGATATGCGGAAAACCCGTGTGCAAGCACCGCAGGGAGGACCCATGAAACCGCTGGACCAGGCAGATAAAGATTGCTGCAATGAGGCTGCCTCCATCGGGGCATTATGCCTTGGGCTGCTGAAGGCAGCCGTCGAGCTGAATGCCCGCAACGACGACGGCCAACTGCAGGCCCCGACGCAGCACAAGGCGGGCGGGCGTGACGCCGAGCCGATGGTTGCCGTGCCACGGCGCAGGCCGACGACATTTTCGCATCAGGTATGGAGCAGGGCGGACGGTTTCACCCTTTCCGGTGCCAGAAGAGCCTGAGGCACCTCGACGAAGCAGCACGAGCGACAGATTGACGCTGTTCAAGATAAACTTGGCGGAAAGCCCGGGGATTCTCCTTGACAACATCTCCGGCCAAGGTTATAAACGATTTCAACTTTCAATTCCACCTTCGCCATCTCCCACTGAACGAACTGCCCAACAAAAGAGCCGGAACTTTCCCACAGACCACCCCGACGCACGGTAGTCATGGGCGTGGTATCGCTTTAGGGGATGGTCCGAGAAAGACCCCTTTTCCCCTTTGCCCTGCCGATTGATTGAAAATGGATGTCACAACCGAGGAATTCACATCAATAAACATCTCGTGCCGATACGTTCATGAATGGGCATCCGGTGCGCGTACCATCAGGGAGAATGCAGAAAATGAAAAAGCTGTCAGTTGTGAGCCTTATTCTATTCGGGAGCCTATTCCTGCCATCGGCGGGGGCCTTTGCTATGCATCCGGAGCTGGCCCCCATCCCTGAGAAGGTCGAAGTAAAGCACAAGGCCTGCCAGGACATCCTGCGTCTGGCAAACAAGTACCGGGTCGAGGGCCTCTTTTCCAAGGATTTCGCCGAGGGGAAGACCTCCTGCACCCGAATGGACCTGGCGGCGGCTCTGGTGCTTTTGACCGAGAAAATGGCGCAAACGGCGGTGAAGGAAGGACCGGCGGCGGTCGACAGGGCCGACCTGCTGCTGATCGCCGATTTGAAGGAGGATCTGCGCGCCGAGATGCTCCTGGCCAACACCCGTGCCTTCCAGCAGCGCAACGAGGAACTCGGGACCAGGCTCACCCCCCTCACCAGGAACATCGCGCTGAGCGGCGGGCTAATCGGTGTCGTGCAGGGTTCGCTAGGGAATAAGCCGAGGGATCACGCCGACGTGGTCGGCCGCGGCGACCTTATCTTCAATTTCAAGGTGGGCGAGAACACCATCGCGGTGATCGACGTGGAAGCGACCGGCGGGAACGGGATCGACAGTAAGATCGCCACTTTTTCCGGCCTGAACGGCGTGGCCGGCGCAACCGGCGACAGGGTGAGGTTCCGCCAAGCCTGGGTGGAGCACACCGCCTGGAACGACCGCCTCATCCTTACCGCCGGCAAGATCGACCTTACCAACTATTTTGACGCCAACGCCGTGGCGAATGACGAAAACAGCCAGTTCCTGTCCGGCGGGTTCGTCAATTCCGCGGTACTGGGCGCACCCGACATCGGACCGGGAGCAAGGATCCAGGCCAAGCTCGCTGAACCGCTCATTTTCAGCCTCGGATACGGCAGCGGCGACGCCGACAGCGCGGACGCCTTTGACCACGGCTTCGGCATTGCCCAGCTGGACTACAAGGTGAGACTCGCCGAACGTGAGGGGAACTACCGGGTGTACGGCAGCCTGGACGGCGCACTTCCCGTGATAAATCCGGCTACCGGAGTCCCCGAAGGCAATAAGCTCCGCCAGAAGAACGCCTTCGGCTTCGGATTCAGCCTGGACCAGCAGATAACCGACACACTGACCCTCTTCGCCCGCTACGGCCAAAGGGACCGGGAAGCCTACACGACCCGCAGGGCGTGGAGCGTTGGAGGGGAGCTCACCGGCCTCCTGCCGGGGCGAAAGGACGACGTCCTGGGCTTTGCTTACGGCCAGATTCAGGCTGCCGGCGCGGTCGCTGACTCCCAGGAGAAGCTCGCCGAGCTCTATTACAAGGTTCAGGTGACTGATCGGATAGCCATAGCGCCCGTGGTTCAGTACCTGATCAACCCGGCGGGGTCGATCAGCACCGATCCCGTTACGGCGCTCGCCCTGCGCTCGCAGATCAGCTTTTAGAGGAAGGAGAATTACCGCAAGGGAGTGGGCTCCGGCAAGCGGCACTGACATCAGCGACTTTCGGCCCGGCCCTGCTTCGCATGTCCCCTCACTTTCTCGGGAGGAGATGCGGATCTACACTACCTGCGCCCAGTAATCGGAACCACTGGTTCTTTCTATTTCCTGCAAAAGGGCAGCGTCCTTGTTCTTTGAAGAGAGTATCGCCACACTCTCCTTCACCCTGTGCATAAAGCCGTCCTTCTTATCGACATCCTTTCCCATGGTGAACTGATCGCATTCGCCTTTCAGATTCTTGATCTGGATGAAGATCAGCGGGCTGCGCCCCATGTCGTCATTGCGCAGCGGCCTGACCATTGTTTCGTAGCCACTCCAGAGGGCAGTTGCCAGGGAGCCGGCGGCGTCATTGTCGGGCACGACGACCCGCCAGTCTATGGCCGCAGTCATGATGATTCCCGGCGGCGGTTGTGCCACGAAATAATGTCCAGACGGAGCTTCATCAGCCAGGAATTTCAGGAACTGGCCGGCGGTCACAGACTCATTCACATGCATGAAGGCACCCTGGATCAACATATCGACCTCACTTTAAATCTACTGATGGATAACAGTTCGAATAAGCACACGGCAAAAGGGCAGAAACGATCAGTAAGCTGTCTCGCCTCTACTTGCGGCAAGGAAAGCATTAGACAAGAGGCATTAGCGGAGACTAAACTACCCCAACTAATGATGAGATGTCAAGCTATTACAGTTAAAAACAAGGGGATTGTATGGACAGGAGATTAGCCAGATTTTGGAAGGGCGGTAGTCAAGCAGTCTGCCTATGTTTGCAACTATTCAGCTGCCGTTGACTCCTGCAGCCGTGCCCGCCGGCAGCTGTCGCCCAGGGCACCCGCAAGGGATGCCCCTACAGAATCGGTATTGCAGGGATACCCCAGGCGGGTATCCTCCGCCGATCCGATTGTTGACTTGAATAATCACCGACTAGCCTGCCCCGCGCGGGGAACGGAGGTGTGGCAGCGGCACTTCCGCTAGAGTTTCCCGATTTGCTGGGCGTCACGCGCCTTTCGCTCCAGGCGCCGCCGGCGGCGGCCGCCGAAGAAGCTCTCCTCGACCGTTATCGCGACGAAGAGGACGATGAAAAGAAGAAAAAGAACCCCGAGTATCTTGAACAGGAACATGCCGGCCCTAACTCCTTCGCTCGCTTAGCGAGCAGTTGCTAATTTCAATAGATCAGGCTGTCTGCCTGGACGTCTTATCCACGCGTAACCATTTCCGCTTTACAAAACCAGGTCAACAATCAGATAGCGTAGGGTGGGCCGTGCCCACCGCTGAAAACCGGCTCCAATCCTGCTCAGCTGGCGACCTGGTTGCGCCCGCGCTGCTTGGCGCGGTAGAGCGCCTTGTCCGCGGCCTTGATCACCTCGGCCGGGCTCCTCATCTCGTCGCCGGAGGCAGCCACCCCGATGCTGATGGTGACAGACACCGCCTTGCCGCCTCCGCCGCTCGAGCGCTTGGCCTTGCCGAGATCGGGCTCCTTCGGGCGATCCGTCCCCCTGATCCAGAGCTGGTAGCTGCCGATCGACTGGCGCAGCTCCTCAAGGTGGGGGGCAACCTCCTGCAACCCCTTGCGCGGGAAGATGACGGTGAATTCCTCGCCGCCGTAGCGAAACGGCTTCCCCCCTCCCTTCACGGCCGCGATCTTCGCCCCGACCATCTTCAGCACCTGGTCCCCCACGTCGTGCCCGTAGGTGTCGTTGAAGCGCTTGAAGTGGTCCACGTCCAGCATCGCCACCACGTAGCGCCGGCCCAGCCCCATCACCTGCTCGTTCAGCGCCCGCCGGGAAGGAAGCCCGGTCAGGTCGTCGGAAAACGCCATGCTGTGGGAGTCCTGCAGCACGCCGATGGTGAGGAGCAGAACGGCCGCGGTGACGAAGAGTGCGGGGGCGAACTCGGTGCCGATCCGGTTGCAGGTGATCCCGAGCGCGACCAGGGTGCCGAGGAGGGCGACGTCGATCGGGTAGCGCCTCTTGAGCGCGCGGATCGAGACCAGCAGCCCGGCCCCGAGAAAGAGCAGCAGAGCCGACTGCGGCAGCACGAGCCCCGCGAGGAAACGGCTCCCGACCATGGGGCGCGCGATCAGGTCCGGGATCGCTCCGTAATCCTGCGGAAAACGGGCGATCCAGAATACGGCGCCAACCTGGGCGGCCAGAAAGCCTAGACGCAGCCGGCCGGCATGGGTGAAGATGCCACGCTCGCGCATGAAGCAGAAAAGACAGAGGTTCGCGGGGATGATGACGGACGAGCAGAGGTAGAGCGCGCGCGGGACCGGCTCGGTCACACCGAGCGCCAGGAAACTGCGGGCCACCAGGTAGAAAAGGCCGACCAGGAGCAAAACGAAGAAGACCCGGCCCCGGCTGAAGGCAAGGCTCAGGCCGAGCCCGCCGGCCAGGGCCAGGTACGGGGCGTAAAAGGCGAGCTCCCTCTGCGCAACAGGAAGCAGCGGCACCCGGTGCAGTGCGGCAAAGGCC
>DATCHY010000344.1:0-11774 GCA_036508065.1 Geomonas sp.
AGGCTGTCTGGTTTCTTTTTTTCAGGACAAAGCCGCTCAGAAAGACCAGCAGCAGGGTCACCAGCGTACCGACGATCCCGGCTAGGCTGGTGCCGGCGCTGACCCCCTCCTCCTTCTTTACCGCTTCGGGACCCGCCGCGGCAACGTTTGGGGCGGGTTTTCTGAAGTCGTAACCGGGAAGGATGGCCATCTTTTCCTGCCAATGCGCCAGCGTCTGGTGCAGCACGGATTGCGGAGCCTTCAGTTCGCCGGTTCCGGTCACCCTGGCGATAGCCCATTCCAGGCCGTCCGGGTCCTTCGAGGCAAAACCGGAGACCACCCCTGCGGCCATGACGGCGCCAAGGAGAAAGGCGAGCAGCAGGACCCGCACCGGACGGCTGCCGATGGAACGGGCCTCGGCTGCTCCCTGGAGGATTTCCGGGCGGGCCTGGAGAACGAAGGAGACGACGGCAACGGTGACCAGCCCTTCTACCGCGCCGATCGCCAGGTGGATCGGCTGCATCAGCAGCAGGAAGGTGGTAAACGGCAGGGAGGAAATGCCGGAGGCAAGCGTCTCCAGCACGACGGCGCAGGGCCCCAGCTGCAGCACGATCAGCGCCGAGATCAGGGTCACCGCACTCCGGCGCGCCCGGCTCGGGTTATGGCCAATCAACCTCCGGTAGAAAAGAGGGAACACCACGAAGGCTGGTAAAAAGCCCATGTTGAAGATGTTGCAGCCCAGTGCGAGCAGCCCGCCGTCGGCGAAAAAAAGCGCCTGCACGACCAGCACGGAGGCGATGGTGAGAAAGGCGGCACTGGGGCCGAGCAGGATGGCCAAAAGCAGCCCCCCGCCCAGGTGGCCGCTGGAACCGGTGGCCGGAATGGAGAAGTTGATCATCTGGGCGGCGAACAGGAAGGCCCCCAGCACCCCCATGAGCGGCACCTTGCGGTCGTCGAGCTCCCGGCGCACACGGGCGGAGCAGTAGGCGATGGTCCCCGCTGAAGCGGCCCACATGGCCCCTCCGACTGCCGGCGATAACAGCGCATCCGCCATGTGCATGATGTCCCCCTCCCGAAGCCGGCTCGCGATCGGCCGGTAACACGATTGACAGTTTCGTGCTACCGAACAAACAAATACTAGATGAGACCCGACGTGTCAAGGAGGTTTTTAATTTGCCGACGTATACACGGCGGCTACCTGTTTCCCTCTCAGTGGATCGCTGCCAAACAAAAGGTAACCCTGCGCTATAATAAGAAGCGCCTCATGCGCCGCACCGGGGAAACATTCCAAATTCAAAGGAGGAAGCGATGAACAACAGAACACGGAATAGATGTCGCGCAGCTATTTTATCAGTAGGGCTCTGCCTGCTGGCGGCAGCAGCCTGGGGCAAGGATGATACCATGGGTCGGTCCCAGGCCCTTTTCAAGCCGTTGCCGAGCAAGGCTCCAGCACTGAAGGCGAACCCGGCAACCCCGGCCAAGCTTGACCTGGGGAAGAAACTCTATTTCGAGCCGCGCCTTTCGGCCTCCCATCTCATCAGCTGCAATACCTGTCACAACATGGGGCTCGCCGGCGTCGACCTCCAGGAGACTTCCATCGGTCACCGCTGGCAGAAGGGGCCGCGCAACGCGCCGACCGTATTCAATGCGGTTTTCAACAGCGCCCAGTTCTGGGACGGCCGGGCAGAGGACTTGAAAGCCCAGGCGATGGGACCGGTCCAGGCCTCCGTCGAGATGAACAACTCGCCGGAGCGGACCGTGGCGACCCTCAAGAGCATCCCCGGATACGTGCAACTCTTCCGGCAGGCCTTCCCCGGACCGGGTGATCCGGTCACCTTCGACAATATGGCAAAGGCGATCGAGGTCTTCGAGGCAACCCTCCTCACCCCGGACTCGCCCTTTGACCGTTATCTCAAAGGGAGCCGGAAAGCCTTGAGCACCAACGAGGAAAAAGGGCTCGCGCTGTTCATGGACAAAGGGTGTGCCGGATGTCACGGCGGAATTAACGTCGGCGGCAGCGGTTACTACCCGTTCGGTGTGGTTGCGGCCCCCTCCCTGGAAATACGTCCAGCAGAGGATACCGGCCGTTTCAAGGTAACCAAGACGGCAAGCGACAACTATGTCTTCCGCTCCCCTTCGCTGCGCAACGTGGCATTGACGCCGCCGTACTTCCATTCCGGAAAAGTCTGGCGGCTTAACGAGGCGGTGGTCGTGATGGGGTCGTCCCAGCTCGGCGCCAAGCTCACCGGCGCCGAAGCTGATGACATAACGGCCTTCCTGAGGACCCTGACCGGCAGGCAGCCGAAGGTAACGTATCCGATCCTTCCCCCCAGCTCTGAGAGCACGTCCCAGCCGGTCCTCAAGTGACCGCACGCTTTATTCACAAGACTCTGATCGCCTCCTGAAATGGCGATAGTCGGTTAAAAATCCTACCAATTAGCGCTGTTCCGCTGTTCCAGTTCCTCCCCCTTCAAGGGGGAGGTCAGGAGGGGGATGGGGTTCTTCCTGGCAGGGAGGGAGTTTCTCCATTGCTATTCAGGAAAATCCTTGACGCAAACCATCGGCGTAATTACAATGTGGGTACTATCTGTTTTCTCGGAGGAAATCATAGATGAGGACAAACATTATTCGCATTGGTAACTCTCAAGGTGTACGCATTCCGAAAATTCTTCTTGAGCAGAGCCGTCTTGGAACAGAAGTGGAACTTGTGGTAGAGAACGAAATGATCGTGATCCGTTCGGCGGCTCGTCCCCGTGAAGGTTGGGGAGAAAAATTCCGGCTGATGTCAGAGGGCGGCGACGACAAGATGATTGACGAGGAACTGAGCGGGCAAACAGAGTGGGACAAGGATGAATGGGAATGGTAATCAAGCGTTTTGATGTTTACCTGGTCAATCTGGATCCTACGGTTGGCAGCGAAATCCGCAAATCAAGGCCCTGTCTCATTATTTCTCCCGATGAGATGAACCAGTATATTGCCACTGTTATCGTTGCGCCGATGACGACCAAAGGCAGGGATTATCCCACTCGGGTTCCCTGCACCTTCAGGGGGAAGGATGGACAGGTTGTTCTTGATCAGATAAGAACCATCGACAAATCCCGTCTAGTGCAAAAACAAGGAAAAATTGACAAGCAGGCGCAGGAAGAAGTTTTGTCGATTCTGGCTGAAATGTTTGCGCCCTGAAAAGGCGATTAAACAGCTGGCGCTACCTTCCCCACCCTCTTCGCCCTACCTACCTGTCCACCTACTTACCTACTTGCGGACGCCTCCCGAACCTCACCTCTTCCCATCCGAAGGCTGTCATCAGGCGCATCAGGCGACCCAGTCGTCATCCGCCTCGACAGGCGCAAAGCCGCGGCGCATGGTGTTCTCGGTGACCACGCGCGGATCCATGAAGTGCAGCAGGTAGTCGGGACCGCCCGCCTTGGTGCCGACGCCGGACATGCGCGACCCGCCGAACGGCTGGCGCCCGACCAGGGCCCCGGTGTTGTTGCGGTTCAGGTAGAGGTTGCCCACCCTGAACTCCCGGCGCGCCTGCTGCAGGTGCTCTGGACTGCGGGAAAAGACGCCGCCGGTGAGGGCAAACCGGGTGGAATTGGCCCAGTCAATCGCCTGGTCGAAGTCCTTGGCGCGCATGACGGCGAGGACCGGTCCGAAAATCTCCTCCTGGGCGATGCGGTGCTCCGGGGTGATGCCGCCGATGATGGTCATCGGCACGAAATAGCCGCCGGTCGGCACCGGGCTTTCGTACAGCAGCTGCCCTTCCGTCTTGCCTACTTTAGCGTACTCGAGGATGGTCTTCATCGCCTTGTCGTCGGCAACGGCTCCCATGTAGTTGGCCGGGTCCTCCGAAGGGCCGACCTTGGTCGCCTGCGCCATGGAAACCAGACGCTCCACGAACTTGTCGTACACCGCATCGAGCACGATGACGCGGGAGCAGGCAGAACACTTCTGCCCCTGGAAACCGAAGGAGGAGTAGAGGACGTGCGGCACCGCCTCGTCCAGGTCCGCATTGTCGTCGATGATGATGGCGTTCTTGCCGCCCATCTCGCAGACGATCTTCTTCACGTTCGCCTGGCCCGGATGGACCTTGGCCGCCCGCTCGATGATGCGCAGCCCTATCTCCATGGAACCGGTGAAGGCGATCAGACTCACGTCCGGGCTGTCCACCAGGAAGTCCCCCATGACGGAGCCGCGGCCGGGAGTGTAGTTGAAGACGCCGGCCGGAAGCCCCGCCTCGCGGAACAGTTCCACCATCTGCCAGCCGACGACCGAGGTGAGCCCGGAGGGCTTGAACACCACGCAGTTGCCCGCGACGACGGCCGCAGACGCCATGCCCATGCCGATGGCGAGCGGGAAGTTCCAGGGCGAGATGACCGCCGCGACCCCCTTGGGCTCATAGAAGTAGTGGTTCAATTCCCCCGGTGCATGTCCGATCCGGCGCGGCTGCCCCATGGTGACCATCTCGCGGGCATAGTACTCGAGGAAGTCGATCGCCTCGGTGACGTCGGCATAGGCCTGGTCCCACTGTTTGCCGACCTCCAGAACCTGCCAGGCGGCAAGCTCAAAGATCCTCCTGCGCGCAACGGCAGCCGCCTTCACCAGGTACCCCGCACGCACCGCGGGAGCGGTGTCGCGCCAGGCCGGAAAGGCCTCCTTGGCAGCGGCAATGGCGTCCCCCACCTCCTTGGTGCCGGCCTGGCAGATGACGCCGACTACCTCGGAGGGGTGGCACGGGTTCAGGGAGGGGATGGTGTCAGCGGTCGTTACCTCCTTGCCATTGATAAAGAGCGGGTAGCTGCGGCCCAGCTGCGTCCTCACCTCGGCGATCTGTTTCGGGAATTCGGCCCGGTGGTCGGCCCTGGTGAAGTCGACCATCGCCTCGTTGCTGAAAGGCTTGAGTCCTCCCGGCCGCATCTCGTCCGGTTTCTGCAGGGCGGCGCGTGCCGCGCGCTCGCGCTCCGCCGTGACGGTCGGATCTTCCAGGAGCTTCTCGACCTGGGCGTCCTCGGCGAAACTCTGGCGCAGGAACGACTCGTTCGCCGTATTCTCCAAAAGGCGACGCACCAGGTATCCCATCCCCGGCACCATGTTGCCGTAGGGACAGTAGAGGCGGATGCGGCCGGCGACCTTGAGGATCCCCTTGCGGACCGGCTCCGCCATGCCGTAGAGCACCTGGAATTCGAAGCGGTCGTCCGGGACGTTCAGCTCCCGGGCCAGCTCCATGACCGCCGAAATGCTCCTGATGTTGTGCGAGGCGCAGGCAAAGTGACAGAAGCTGTGGTTTTCCAGGATGGTCCTGGACTGGCGCTCGTAGGCCGCGTCCGTCTCCGCCTTGATGGTCCAGACCGGGATTTTCCAGTCGTTCTGCTTGGCCTTGACCGTCTCCATATCCCAGTAGGCCCCCTTCACCAGGCGAATGGAGATCTGCACCCCTTTTTGTTTGGCCCAGGCGAGCAGGTCGGAGAGATCCTTGTCGGTATCCTTCAGGTAGGCCTGGAGCACCAGGCCCAGATGCGGGTAGTTCGGGTACTCGAGCTTCAGTCTGCGGTACACCTCGATGATGATGTCCTTATGACGGTAGGACTCCATGTCGATGCAGAGAAAACCGTTCAGATCAATGACCTTCTCCGTGATGCGGCGCACCCGCTCCAAAATGGCGACTACCGACCCCTCGAAGTCCTGCGGGTTGGCCAGGCAGAAAAGGGCCGTCGGTTTCACGGCGACATTCACCTTGGGCGCGTGTCCCCAGTCGAGATTGGGGTCTCCCCCCTGGGTGGAGCCGAGCGGCTTCCAGTCCCGGTACTCCTTCTTGAGGGAGTCGAGAAGTTCCAGGTAGGTGTTCATGTAGAGGTCCGCCTCCGCCTCGGAGAGGGTCGCCTCGCCGAGCACGTCGACCACGAAGCCGAAGCCGTCCTTTCTCAGGCGCTCCATGTTCTTGATCGCTTCCTTGGTATTCTCGCCGACGATGAACTGGCGGGCCATCTCCTGGATGTTCGTGGTGAGCACCTTGTTCAGCACCGCTCCGCCGAAGGAGCCGAGCATCCCCGCCACCTTGGCGCCGGTGGAGAGGACCGGCGGCATGTCCTTTTCTTCGCCGAAATATTCCCTGATGTGATCGGTCAGGAGCTTCCCCGTGGTAAGCGACGGGAAGACGTCCACGAAACGGAACATCTGGATCTTGAAGGTCTCGTTCTTCATGCTCCAGTCCATCACCTTCCCCATCCAGGCGCCCTTGTTGAAAAGGGAGGGCTTCTCGCCGGAGATGGTGGAGAAGAACTCCTTGCCACGAGAGATGATTCGGCTGTCCAGTTCCCTGTTATTCATCAAGAGCTCCTTGTCCTATGTTTTCCGGAATTGCTTAATATGATAGCCGGGATTAACGATAGCACAAGGCATGCCAGAACCCGGGTCAGGGAGGGAGGGGCTAAAGAAAAATGAATAATTGCCGAAAAGGTATTCAAAAGGGCACACCACCAACGATAGTCAAAGCGAGGCCGATATGCAGCTGACCAGCACTTCGTCACTTCAACAATCACAGCTCGACTACAACCAACTCACCCTCAACACATCGTCGAATAGCGGCGTTCCGCAACTGCCGCCACTGCCGCCACAAGACCGGATTGAGTTTTCCGACGAAGCCAGACGGTCGCAAGACAGGGAAGATTCCGTCGGCCAGGTGAGAAAGGCTCCTCGAGACGGGAAGGACAATCCCCTCTTCGACTTTCTCAAGAATGTCCTCGGGCAGATAACTGGCGCGCAGATTCATGACCTGCAGAACGCGCCGGCCGCGGCCGATACGCCGGCACCTGCCAAACAAAGCACGCAGACATCAGTCTCGGCGCAACAGGCCAGCCTTTCCTTCGAGACCAGCAGCCTGTCAATCGATGGCTCCATAACCGCTTCTGACGGGGGTAAACTTTCCTTTTCCCTCGACCTTCAGATGATGCACGCATCCGCCAGCGCCAGTTCATTCAACCTCGCCAGCGGATCGAACGGTTACGACTTCAGTTTCGCCGGCAGCTCTGCAGAACTGACCAGTACGAGCTTCAGTTTCTCGCTCACCGCCGAAACACCCGGCGGAACCCCTGTCACCGGGGGCGGATTGGGGAGTTTTTCCCTGAAGGATGACGTGAAAGAGGTCCGGCATGCCCTGAAACCGTTGATCAAGGAGTTTTTGAAAGAAGCCGACGTGCCTTCCGACTGGCGCAGCGTCAACCAGCTCCTCCACACCATAGCGTAACGGACAGTTCCATCGGCTGAGTAACTGATATGCTTCTGGGCGGCCCACTGACCTCGGCGCAATTCTCATCAGGTGCTCTTTGCATACCTCTGTCGGACGAAGCTGATGTGATCGCGGAGCACATAGAACTGGTCGGCGTACGACAGGGGCATTTTCATCATATTCACCTCCGCTTCAATCTCGTCAAGCCGCTTGAGAGTTTCTGCACGCTCTTCGGCGGAATGCTGAGACAGCAGGGTCCTCTCAAGCGCGATGAGGATCCCGTACCAGCGGTAGATGCGCGACCTGACACGCCAGCTGTAAACCGCCGGCACCAGTTTCAAGCCCGGTATGAGCAGAACCACGACAGGGACGAATACCACGAGAAAGCGGTCGAGGAGGGTCGCCAGCCAAAAGGGGAGATTCCGGTAGAGGAACTTCTTTCCGGAAGCGTAGTACCGTCTCGCGTCGTTACTGAGGCGGAACTCGTGCTCCACCGGGGCGGGGAATTCCCCCGCACGCTGCAGAAGGGTGGGACGACCGTGAACTTCCTTAGCCGCTTCGATCAGAAGATCGGAGAGGGCGGGATGGAGGGTGTCACGTGCTACGAGCTCAACGGTTGGCGCTAAAAGATGGAGGTCTGAAGCAGGAACATTCCTGCCGAAGTCGAAAGCTCCCATCGGGATGACAAGCTGGTTCAGGTATGGGTAGCGACGCGAGTAGGCGTCGGCCTGGATGAAATCAAAAAGGCGCACCCCTGGTGTCCAGATGAGGCTCCGCATATCGGCCGGAGTCGCCGAATCCCCCATGAGAAAAGCCGCGTCAGTTCTTCCTTCGACGAGGGCCCACATAGCTGCTTCTCCCCCAAGGTCTAGAAGTGTTGCCTCGCCCGGTTCGATACCGTTCGCCTTGAGTAGCGCCAGGGCAACGGCGCGGGTGCCGCTCCCCTCGGGGCCTATTGCCAGGCGCTTGCCCGCAAGCTGCGAAATAAGGGTGATCGGTTTGGCCGTACTATAGAAAAGGGCAAGCGGTTCGTGAAAGACACTCCCGAGGGAGAACAGCTTGTCCACCTTCCTGTCCGTAGCGAGCCCCCCTTGGACGAAACCGACGTCGACCCTGAAGGAAGGGTCGAGAAGCCGGTTGAGGTTCTCCAGCGAACCGTTGGAAGGTAAGATGTTCAGTTTTATCCCTTTTTGCGCCAGGATCTTTTTGTATTTCTCGGCATTGACCCGGAACGTGCTCCCATCCGGCCCAGTCGTGATGGTCAGGGTATTTGGTGGCGCCGGACGCATGAGCCAGTAAGCTACACCAATACCGAGGACCGTTATAAGCAGGACTGGAAAGACAGTGACGACGAGGTCACGAACCGAAATCCGAGTGAAGCGCGCAAACGGCCTCATAAATGATAGTGTTTTGATGTTCTCCTTCATAGCTGACTATGCGCTCCTTGCTCTGGACTGTCCGATTATCCGATCTTTTTATAATAACCGGGTTAGTCGATATCTATCATCAATTGGAATTATCACTTTTTTAAGCGGTGAGCAACCTCTTAGACCGCCATAAAAGTTGCTGTGTTATTGCTATTTTTATAGTATGATCTCTCCATGAAAAAAACATTACTCGAAACCAATCCCTATCTGAAGGATGCCGCCAAGCGGACAGTTGCGTTGACTCGCAACATTGAAACATCTTCAGCCATCGAGGGTATTTGGGTCAAGCGCGACGCGAAAAGCGGCCAATTCATCTCGCTAAAAAAATCCGTCAAGTCTCCTGTGAAAGCCACAAAGACCCCTCGATAACATCGCTAAAAAGCATCTTCATCGGCTGGTAGTTCATGTCCAGCCCTGCCCGAACCGCTGCAAAGTATTCCTCCCTGCGAACACCAATCATCTCGCTGAATTCAAGAATCGGCAAACCTGCCTGAAGTGCTATCAGTGTTGCCAAGAGCCTCCCAAGCCTGCCGTTTCCTTCCCGGAAAGGATGGATCAGCATCAGTTCCACATGCACCACCGCCAGGGCATGCGCTACATGATCTTCCGCTGTTCTAGTTCCTCCCCATTCAAGGGGGAGGTCAGGAGGGGGATGGGGTTCTTTTGGCGCAGAGATTGCGCGCTCATCGGTGCTGTTGACTGCGCGGTGCTGCGACGTTGTACTCTATCGCGTCGAGGTCGAAACGCAAGTAGGAATAATCGCCAGCCGGCGCGTGCCAGATCCCCTCGCCCCGCGCCATTAGCCGGTGCGACCCGAACTCGCGATAGTCGCCCAGCGGAGTCGACCAGCGCATTTTGGTGAACGACTTTCCGTCCGCCGATGCCGCCGCGCGTCCGTCCGCGACGAAGTTCGTGAGTACCCCACGATCGTTGAACGAAAGGACCGCGCGGATGGTGTGGCTCCCATGCGTAAACGACGCGCTAACGGTGTGCGGGCCGATCACCTGCCACTGAATGCGGGGATCGATCAGCGCGCCTGGTGCAAACACACAGAGGTCGTTGAACAGCGTCACCGTCTCAGCTTCGTCCATCTCCGGTCCTTTCGCGTCGACCACCGTCACGGCTGATGCGACTTTCACCCGCATGGTCGCGGACGGTCCTATGAACCGATGGAACGCCTGGAACGGGATGCCGAACAACGAGGCGTCCATGAGGAACAGGCGCGCTGGCTGATCGTAGAAGTTGTACTGCTCGCCGGTTAAGGGCATCCATCGTGCGTCCGGGCCGCTGCGGATCTGGCCGTGAAAGCGCGCACGGAAGTTCTGCACCCGCGGCTGTCCCACGGCGCCGTTGAGACGGATGTACCGCTGCACCACCGCCGGGAGCTTTGCGATGTCGGCCTCTGTGAGTAGCGGTGTTGCGACGGCTCGATCCAGGCCTCGCGCAACCTCGCGATCGTACTCCGCGCGAAAGCTCCAGGGGCCTTGCGACAGGAAGCCGAGCGCGACGCCCGCGAACAGGATGACGTTCGCGAACGTTCCGTACCGGGCATCGGCCCACGACGTGACGATCACGATCTGCGAAACGACGAGAGCAGCGGCGCCCACCAGCCACCACCATTGAGGCCAAGTGAAGAGGGAGATCGCGGTTAGGATCAGCAGTGCCGCAGCCAGGAGCCAAAACAGGCCCATCGGCCTACCAATCGGCTGCGTAAGTTGCGGTATTCCGGCAATACCCAACGCCTTCGCGGTACCCATCAGATGAATGAGCCCGTGGACAATGAGGAAAACGGCGAAGAGGGGTTTCATGAAAGGGTACCTCACCGACAAGCCGGAGAATCATGCGCAGCGACGATTGGGAGATCGTCGTTACTCATAGGTCCACAGTTTAGCTTTACTTTGACATCTGCAATTTCAACTTTCAAGGGCTACCTCTATGGGGCTACCTTAGAAAGTGAATTCACCCTCTTTTTTCCTCTCCACTAATATGAAGCCGGCAATGGCAGCATTTCTGAGAGAAAGAAAGTGTTGAGTTACGCATGTGAAAGCTGTTGCCGCATCTTGGACACTTTGAACATGCCATCAGCGTTACTGCAATGCAAAGCAAGATAAGCCAGATCAAAAACATAAAACTTAGCAATTTGTAAGATTGTGTCAATTGTAGAGTTGTAACTGATGTCGGAATGTAGATAAGAATCATTCCCCATAAAAACCACCTTCGTCTGCGAATTACGGCAAGCATTGTTCGATAGGTTGTCGTATTATGGGAATTCTCTTGTTCCACGGCCATCTCCATGTGACCTCCGTACTACATCTATTTTCAATCTGTTTGGGGTCGGACCAAGTTAACTATCTGTCACAGTAAACATCCCAAACGGGAGGCACCACCTTCCGAAGTACTCGCTCCCTTACCATCCCTCGTGCTGTTTGTTCCCCGGCCTTCGCTCGCACCCAGAATAACGCTAACTCTTTGTTCTATGGGCAAAATCGCGACTTCCATGCATAAATGTCAGATTTCTTATAGCAATTGTTAGATTTCCACCTGAAAATCGTCAATTTTTAATCCAAAAACGACGAATTAACCCGGAAATTCATCATTTTTCTACAAAAAACGACGAATCCCACCTAAGATTCGTTGTTTTTCCACAAAAATCGAAGAATACCACCTACAATTCATCGTTTTTCCGCTAAAATCTAAGAATTCCACCTGAAGGAGAATAAGGGGACAGGCTACTTTCCCTTCTCCGTCTTCAGTTATACAAAAAGTAGCCTGTCATCTTTTTTGTCCCAGGAGCCAAAACAGGCCCATCGTCTGTTGCCGCATTCCGGCAATGCCAAACGCCTTCTCGGTACCCATCAGATGAAGGAACAACGTCCCCCTTGGACTCCCGGCTGGCCGCTAACCATGACAGAGTGAGGGACTTTCACCCTTTACCGGCGCTTTCGGCCTGACCTCGCTGTTTCCCCATTACGCACTCAGGGTTTATTCCACCTGTAAATACCATTTCCCGCCCTTATCCAAGATTTGATATGTATAGTTATACTTGTTGCATTTCAGTGTATATCCCTTGGAAAGCATGTTATCCGATGCGGCACTCACGCTATCACACCTGTTTCCATGCGCCTTGACAAATTTAACTAACG
>DATCHY010000345.1:0-6893 GCA_036508065.1 Geomonas sp.
TGCCAGCCGGCAGATAACCCGCCCCTTAACGTGCCTCGCAGGAAACCAGCCGGTTTTCGGGGGCCGGCGCGACGGACATCCCCTGGTTCATCTGCTGCATCACCATGCTGTTTTGCTGGGTTCTTTGCAGAAAGCCGGTCAGTTCGAGCGCCGACATCGGCCGCGCCAGATAGAAACCCTGCACCTCATCGCAGCCGCGCTTCCTGAGAAATTGCAATTGCTCGCCATTTTCGACCCCTTCGGCGATCACCCTCAGATTCAGGCTGTGCGCCAGAGAGATGATCGCCTGGGTTATTGCCGCATCATCGTTGTTGCAATCGACATCGGCGATGAAGGAACGATCGATCTTGATGGCGTCGATCGGGAAGTGTTTCAGGTAATTGAGGGACGAATAGCCGGTACCGAAATCGTCGATACTCAAGCATACCCCCATCCCCTTCAGAGTCCTGAGCGCGTCGATGTTTTTATCGGCCTTTTCCATGATGACGCTCTCGGTGAACTCGAGCTCCAGTAAACCTGGTGCCACGCCGGTTTCACAGATGATCCTGGCGACCGTCTCCAGGAATTTCGGTTGCCTGAACTGCCTGCCGGAGATATTCACCGCCACCTTCAAATCCTCGTGCCCGGCGGAGGCCCAAACCCTGGCCTGAAAGCAGGCGGTACGCAGGACCATCTCGCCCAGCTCGAAGATGAGTCCCGACGTCTCGGCAATCGGAATGAACTCGTCCGGCGCCACGGACCCGAAGTCGGCGCTTTTCCAGCGCAGTAGCGCCTCCATTCCGGTCAGACACCCGGTCTTCAGGTCCCACTTGGGCTGATAATGGAGGGAAAACTCCTGCCGGGAGATCCCCTGGCGCATGCTGTTCACCAGGGACACCCGGCGCATGATCCGGTTGTTTATCTCGCTAGAAAAAAACTGGTAATTGGACTTACCTTCGTCCTTGGCATGGTACATGGCGGCGTCGGCGCACTTGAGAAGACTCTCCGCGTCCACCCCGTCACCGGGATACAGGGCGATCCCGATGCTTGCGCTGCTGTAAAACCGCTGCCCATCTATCAGGAACGGAGCGCAAAAAAGCGACAGGACTTGCTGCGCGGTAATCGCCGCACCCTCCTCGTCCCTGACCGAGCTAAGGACCATGACGAATTCGTCTCCGCCGAGCCGCGCCAGGGTATTGGACTCACGCAGGCAACTGGTGAGGCGCTTGGCCACCTCCTTGAGGAACTTGTCGCCGACGTCGTGCCCTTGGGTGTCATTGACATCCTTGAAGTTGTCCAGATCGAGGAAAAGCAGGGCGACTTCACGTCCTTCCCGGTGAGCAAGGGCGAGAGCCTGATGCAGCCGGTCCATGAGGAGCACCCGGTTGGGAAGTCCCGTCACGGTGTCGTAATAGGCCAGGTACTCGATCTTTTTCTCCGAGTCCTTTCGGTTGGTGATGTCCTCGCACGCCGTGACGACCCCGATGCATCTTCCCTCGGCGGCATTGCGCACAGCAATCGACGAAAGCTGCACGGGAAATTCGCTACCGTTTTTACGGACATTGAGGCATTCGCGCCGCCAGAAGCCCATCTTTGCCAGGTTCAAGGGCGGAAACGGCTTTCCCAGGCAGCGGGGTGCCAGGATGCTGGCGTCCTTGCCAATGAGCTCATCGGCAGCATAGCCATGCATCTCCGCCTCGACTGCGTTTGCGTAGATGATCTTGCCATGGACATCGCTGATGGTTATCCCGGTTCCGATCGGCAGGCTATCAATGGCCTCCTTGAGCACCTGGAGACGGTCTTGGGCCTGCTGCAGTTCGCTCGTTTCCTGATGGGTGCCGCTGATCAGCATCAGTGATCTGTCGTCGGTAATTGCCGTTTTGAGCATGCCGGGTGAACTCCTGGGGTAGCTTAAAATCCTGAGTCTGTCGCAATTCAGCGGGCCAAGGAAGCAAAATGGCTGCTTTGTTAAAAAAAAAGGGTTGCCGATATCATGAAAGATATTTCGGCAACCCGGCTGTCTTCTGGAGACCCAATAGGCTTTCCGCCCCATCCTCGCGGATGGTTTAGTATTATCGTGTATCAATATGTGTGGTGCAGACATCAGGCCCTGCACACCGTTTATCTGGTATCGAGTATCGCGGTGCGTGCGGACGCTCAATGGACCAATATTTACCCAAACGGGGGGTGAAAGTCAAATGAATTGAATTTAACATAATCGCACCACGTTCCTCGTGCCTTTTGGCGCGGGATCGAAGTGCAATTGCTTGGTGCTTATATCGGTTTGACGTTTTTATTACTGTCAATGGAAAGAGCGATTCCGATACATCTAGTACCCAGTCCAGCTTGAAATAACGGGGAACAGTTCAACCCCGTCTGTTTTTTTTGTAGGTTGGCGGTGAGCGGTCTCATTGTGAACCCCAACGTTGCCATGTTGGGGTTCACGATGGAGCTGTTCACCCCAACCTACCGGCGGCAAAAGACGAAGTTTTAAGCTGGACTGGGTACTAGCATGGGAAAGACCCTGCCGCCATGCTTGGTCACGATCTGCTCGACGATGGCAAGTCCGACGCCAGGGAGCCATTCCCTACAGCTACGGGAGCTCCCGGCGAGCCAGGACGTCCGCGAACAGGCAGGCGAGACGCCCCGGCGCGGGGCGGTAAACGGTGACTTCGTGCAGGCGCCCGGTAACGGTGTCTTTCCCCACGAAGAACACCGGTTCCCCGCTCTGTGCGACGTTGCGGCAAGCATCGGGCAAAGCCGGCTCGAAGCCGGGAAGCGCCTTCAGCATCTTCTTGCCGACCAGGTCCGCTGCACTCTGGCCGAAGATGCGCTGGAAGGCGGGGTTCACCGAGAGAAACCGGTAGTCCTGGGGAACTCCCGAGCCGTCCGCAACGACCTCGAGGACGGCAAAGCCGTGGGGCATATTGTCGAGAATGTTGCGGGATTCTGTCTCGCTTTCCCGCAGCTTCGCCTCCAGCGTCTTGGCCGCGGTGATGTCCGAAAAGGTGATCACCACGCCGTCGATCACGTTCTGCAGCGTGCGGTACGGCATGATGCGCACGCTAAACCAGCGCCCGTCCGTGGTGGCACTCTGCCTCTCCGAGAACGCCAGGGTCCGCAGCACCTCCTGTACATCGTCCAGCAAACCGGGGTAGGCAAGGTCGCTGGCAATATCGGAAAGCGGCCGCCCGACGTCTGCCGGGATCAGCTTGAAGAGCTTGTTGGCGCCAGTGGTGAAACGCCGCACGTGAAGGTCGCTGTCCAGGAACACGGTGACGATTTCCGTGCTGTTCAGAAGGTTCTTCATGTCGCTGCTAATCCTGGAGAGTTCGTCCACCCGGGCCTGCTGCTCGACGTTGACCGCCTGCAGCTCCTCGTTCATGGACTGCATCTCCTCTCTGGAGGTGGTCAGTTCCTCGTTGGTGGACTGCAGCTCCTCGTTGGTGGACTGCAGTTCCTCGTTCATGGACTTGAGCTCTTCCTGCGAGGTCTGCATCTCCTCCCGGGTGGACCGCATGCCCTCGCCGCGCTGCTGGAGCTCCTGTTCCAGTTCCGCGATCCTGGCGCTGGCCGCCGAGGCGTGCCTGGAGCGGCCCTTGGCCTTCATTTCCATAGGCGTCGCGACGTCTTGGAAGACGATCAGCACCATCCCCCGCAGGGCCTCCGGCGTCTCGACCACCTGGACCGTGATATCGACCACCTGGCTGCCGCCCTCGGTTGCCACGATGGCACCCTTGACGGTCGCCACCTCCTGTTGCCGGGCCGCTTTCTGGAAGGCGCTGGAGAGCTCGAAGCGCAGCCCTTCACAGACCATGGCAAAGACGTTCCAGTTGGCCTTGCCGGCCGCGGGTTCCAGGTATTTGCCGGTCCGCCCGCTGATGTAGACGATGTCCCCCTTGTCATTGACCAGCACGGCGGGCGGGGCATAGTTTCGCAGAAGCAGTTGGTCCGCGAGAGTCTGGAGATTGGCTGCCGGAAGTTGCATGTCTGATTCCTTTGCCGGAGAGGGGGGCGCGGGGAGAAACGAGGCGGGAAACGCCAACGGCTCGGTCCGCAGCAGGGAAGCGCCGCGCCGGTAGATCCTCGATTTGGCGTGCAGCGGCGCGAACAGGTCGCTGAAGCTGCCGATCGTCTCGGCACTTCCCAGAAACAGGACACCGCCGGGTTTCAGGCTGTAATGAAAGAGCGGCAGCAGCTTTTTCTGCAGTTCCGGAACCAGGTAGATCAGGAGGTTGCGGCAGATGAGGATGTCGAGCTTGGTAAAGGGGGGGTCCATGATGACGTTCTGGGTCGCGAAGGTGACCATCTCCCGGATCTCCTTGCCGACCCGGTAGCCGTTATCGCCCTCGATGAAAAACCGGTGCAGGCGCTCGGCGGACACGTCCGCGCGGATATTGGCCGGATAGCGCCCCAGCCGGGCACGGTCGATAGATGCCGCGTCCAGGTCGGTGGCAAAGATCTGCAGCGTGAAACGTCCCGTGGTCTTGGCCTGATCCAGCGCTTCCTTGAAGACCATGGCCAGGGAATAGGCTTCCTCCCCGGTCGAACAGCCTACCGACCAGGCGCGCAGCACCCCGCCGTCCGGTAAACCGGCCAGGAGCCCGGGAATCGCATTGTCCCGCAGCTGCTCCCAGGCCTGGGTATCGCGGAAAAAGCTGGTCACCCCGATCAAAAGCTCATTAAATAGCAGCTCCACCTCCTGGGGGTTTTCCTGCAGGTAGCGGGCGTAGAGGGCGATTTTGTCGATCTGGTGGATCCCCATGCGCCGCTCGAGCCGGCGGTACACGGTGCTTTTCTTGTACAGGGAGAAGTCGTGCCCGGTCTTGGACCGCAAAAGGATGAGCACTTTTTCCAGCGCGCTCTGGTCCTTGAGCTCCAGGGCCGGTTCGGCCCGGGTGAGGCGCAGGGCGTGCCGGAGATAGGCGACGATCTTTCCGGGCAGCTCCTGCGCCGGGGCCACGATGTCGGCGAGCCCGGCATCGATGGCGCTCCTGGGCATGCTGTCGAACTTGGCCGAGGCGGGGTCCTGCACCAGCGCCAGTCCCGCTTTTTCCTTGATGGCCCTGAGGCCCATGGTGCCGTCGGAGCCCATGCCCGAAAGGATGACGCCGATGGCGCGCTCCCGGCAATCGTCGGCCAGGGAGCGCAGGAAAAAATCGATGGGGAGACGCAGCCCGCGAGGCGCAGCCGGTTCGAACAGGTGCAAAAAGCCGTGCAGGATCGACAAGTCCTTGTTGGGCGGGATCACGTAGACGCAGTCCGGCTGGACCGGCATGCGGTCCCTGGCCTGGGCCACCTCCATGGAGGTGGCCCGCTGGAGCAGCTCGGGCATGATCCCCTTATGGGTCGGGTCCAGGTGCTGTATGATGATGAAGGCCACACCGGTTTGCTCCGGCACATTTTTGAGGAAAAGCTCGAGGGCTTCCAGGCCGCCTGCGGAGGCGCCGATGCCGACGACCGGGAAACCGGATTTGACGCTCGAAGGGGGCTCCCGTTTGGTTGCGGAGTTGACGGGGGCTTCTTTGCTAAGTTCAAGCGGCAGGGACGATTTTTTCATGAATGAAAGCATACCATTTATTGTTAGCGCGACAAAGCGGTTTATCGCATCCCTGCGGATTTATCAAGCATTTCCTGCTGGTTGGCAGAACCTAAACTGACTGTGCTGCCTTGCTACTGTCTCTATACCTTGTACAGCTGAAGGCGAAAACAGTTAAAACAGGGTAACCAATCATCACATTGCAAATTACTAAGTATTCAGGTCAACGATCAGATAGCGTAGGGTGGGCCATGCCCACCGATCAACGTCGGCCTGGATACCCGCACAACACCGATTCTGTAGGGGCACCCCTTGCGAGTGCCCTGGCCTTCGGATTCCGGTGGGCACGGCCCACCCTACGGCTGCAGGAGCCAACGGCAGCTGAATAGTTACGATCAAGAAAGACTACCAGACAAAGTCAAATCCAGCACACGGATTGAACGGATGATACGGATAACGGCAGATCAACCTGAATTCTTTGATTACAGTTTTATTCACCATTCACCATTCACGGTTTAAAAGAGAAATCCTGAAGTTTTCTTCTGTTTAAGAAAAAGGCCGTTGTCTCTGGAAGAATTTCCCAAAGGCAACGGCCTTTCCTCATACTGTTTTCACCGCGCATGACGCCATGTCTACGGCGGGCACAGGGCGCACATCGACTTGAAGAGGTTGGTGCTGAGGTAACGGTCGCCGCGGTCGGGTATGATGACGACGATCAACCCTGATTCCAGTTGCTCCGACAGCCTGAGCGCCGCGGCTACGGCGGCCCCTCCGGACATCCCGCAGAAAATCCCCTGCCGCACGGCAAGAAGCCTGGCGGTTTCGAAGGCATCATCGTCCTCCACGACAATCTTTTGATGATGGGCAGTTGGGTCGTAGATGGCCGGCACTATCGCCTCCTGCATGTTCTTGAGCCCCTGAACCTTGTGCCCCAGCACCGGCTCGACGGCTACGATGCGGACCTCGGGATTGGTTTCCCGGAAAAATCTCGCAACTCCCATGAGGGTGCCGCCGGTCCCCATGCCGGCCACCAAATGGGTGATTTTCCCGTCGGTCTGCCGCCAGATCTCCGGGGCGGTGGTTTCATAATGCGCCAGCACGTTGTTCGGATTGGCGTACTGGTTGGGCATGTAGTACCGCTCGGGATCGCCCGCCAGAATTTTGTGGGCCAGACGGATCGCCCCGTCGGTAGCCTCGCAGCCCGGAGAGAGCACGATCTCGGCGCCATATGCTTCCAGCACGCTGCGCCGCTCCACGCTGACGCAGGCGGGCATGACCAGCTTGATGCGGTACCCTCTGGCCGCGGCGATCATGGCAAAGGCTATGCCGGTGTTGCCCGAAGTCGGCTCCAGGATGACCTTGTCCGGGGTCAGTT
>DATCHY010000346.1:0-5037 GCA_036508065.1 Geomonas sp.
ATCCCTCCAAGGGGGTGCGCCTGATCTCCTACGCGGTCTGGTGGATCAGGGCCTACATCCAGAACCACATCATTTCCGCCTGGAGCCTGCTGAAGATCGGCACCACCCAGGCGCAGAGAAAGCTTTTCTTCAAGCTGAACCAGGCAAAGCAGGCGATCATCAGCATGACCGGCGAGGACGACCTCCATTCGGCAGCCCTCAAGCTGGACGTGAAGGACGTCGAGGCCCAGGAGATGGAGCAGCGCCTGAGGGGCGAACTCTCCCTAGACGTCGAGATGTTCGAAGGGGAGGGGGGAACCTTTCTGGAGAGCCTGCCTGACCTGCGGCAGAATCAGGAAGAACTCCTGGCCGACCGGCAGGAGAGCGCCATCCTGGAGCGCGGTGTAGCCGTAGCGCTCGAGAACCTGAACGAGAAGGAGCGCTACGTGATAGAGCGCAGGGTCGCCTCGGAGAGCCCCTTGACGCTGCAGGAGATCGCCGACCACTTCTCCCTGTCTCGGGAGAGGGTGCGCCAGATCGAGGACGGGGCGCTGAAGAAGATGAAGCGCCTGCTCACCCCGCTCGTCGTGTCCCGGGAAGCTGCCTGAGGAGGCCGCTGCCGGCCCGATCACCGTGAATATTCGTTAGCTACCAGGGTGCCTCCCGCAAGGCACCCTTTTTTTGGTTTGCAGCGGCGCTGCGCTTTCGCTATGCTTGGCGGCGGTCCGGTGCAGGGCCCAGGAGGAGAAAGAACATGCTTACGGATGACGAGAGGCAGCGTTATGCGCGCCACCTGGCGCTGGACGAGGTCGGGGAACAGGGGCAGGAGCGGCTTCGGGCCGGGCGGGTGCTGGTGATTGGCGCCGGTGGGCTCGGCTCGCCCGCGGCGCTGTACCTCGCTGCCGCGGGAGTCGGCTGTGTCGGGGTGGCCGACGGCGATCTGGTGGAGCTTTCCAACCTGCAGCGCCAGGTGATCCACGGCAGTTCCGATCTGGGCCGCGCCAAGGTCCTTTCCGCGCGGGACCGGATGCTGGAGATAAATCCGGGGATACAGGTGGAGTGCATCGGGGAGTGGCTCACCGCGGAGAACATCGGGGGGATCGTGGCGCGCTACGACTTCGTGCTGGATGCGACGGACAACTTCGAGGCGAAATTCCTGATCAACGACGCCTGCCTTAGCGCCGGCATTACCTACTCGCACGGAGGTATTCTGAGGTTCAAGGGACAGACCATGACCGTCAGGCCCCGCCAGTCCACCTGCTACCGCTGTATCTTTCCCGAGCCCCCCGAGGCGGAGGTGGCGCTATCCTGCTCGAAGGCGGGGGTGCTCGGCGTGCTCCCCGGTGTCATCGGCGTGATCCAGGCGACCGAGGCGATCAAGTTCCTGCTCGGCATCGGGGAGCTTTTGACCTCGCGTCTGCTCACCTACGACGCGCTCACCCTGCGTTTCAGGGAGGTGGCTCTCAGGAGGAATCCGGCCTGCCCGGCCTGCGGGGAGCACGGGACCGCGGCGCCTTAGGCCTTGAACCTGCTTTCCGTCCCGGCCTTGAGCCTGGCGATATTCTCACGGTGCCTGAAAATGACTAGGGCGGAGATCGCCAGCGACATGACGATCAGCTCCGGTTTGCCGTCGGCGAGCGTCACGAAGACCGGGATCAGTGCCGCCGCGGCTATGGACGCGGCCGAGACGTAGCGCCACTTGTAGAGCACCAGTGCGAAGACTGCCAGGCCGCACAGGACGGAGAGCGGCGAGGTGGCGAGGAAGACGCCGAGCGCCGTGGCGACCCCCTTTCCCCCCTTGAAGCCGAGGAAGATGGTGTAGACGTGTCCGAGGAAGGCGGCCAGTCCGATGGCCGCGACCCAGGCGTCCGGAAGTCCGAGCCAAATTGCTACCAGGACCGGGACGAGACCCTTCAGGCAGTCGCCGACCAGGGTGAGGATGCCGACCTTCCTTCCCATGGTCCGGTATACGTTGGTGGCGCCGATGTTGCCGCTGCCGGTCTCCCGGATGTTGACGCCGAAGGCCCGGGCGAGCAGCAGGCCGGTCGGCACGGAACCAAGCAGGTAGGCGCAGATGAGGAGCAATGTCTCTTTCAAAAAGGGGTTCTCCCGTATGAATAGTTTGATAAAAGCAGGGCGCATACTACAGCATTTCTGGCAAAACTGCAAGGTGCCGGGCGCCTTACTGGAAGGCGCCAGAGTTACCTTTCCCCTTGCCACCCGTGTCTCCATGGGGTAACTTGCGGAAATCATGAAGGGTGGACATCTTTGAAACCGATCAGCGTCAATCTTCAGTGAGTGCTCGACCACTATCTCCCCCTTTGCAGGGAGGGAGGTTTGGTCGCCTCGACCGCGGAGGTACGTTTTGGAACCGAACGTGAATAGACCGAAAACCTTGTCCATGACCTGCAGGCAGAGCACAGCCGTCCTGGTCGGGGTGGGACTCATGCTGGCGTCGTGGGTGATTGACGCCGCGCTTGACGCCGTCTACCAAAATGACCAGACGTTTTTCGACGAGGTGCTCCGCCCGGATCTCCACGACATAGCCACGCGTCTGTTTTTCATGGTGACGCAGCTCGTTTTTATCCTGTATATCGCCCGCACCATGAAAGAGTACCGGCGGCAGGGTGCGCGCCTGGAGGACGCGCTGCGAAGCGCCGAGACGGAGAGATCTCGATCTCTGGCGGTCCTGGAATGTGTGGGAGACGCCATCAGCATGCAGGACCTAGATCTGAGAGTCCTTTACCAGAATCAGGCGCACCTGGACCTCATGGGAGCGCACCTCGGCGAATACTGCTACCAAGCCTACCAGCAGAAGGATGCGGTCTGCCCCGGATGCCACCTGGCCCAGTCCTATCTGGACGGCTTGACCCACAAGTGCGAGAGGAGTGCCCAGACCCGGCGCGGCTTGAGGTTCTCCGAGATCATCTCCACCCCGTTACGCGACGCGTCGGGAAGGATCGTTGCCGGCATCGAGGCCGTTCGGGACATCACCGAGCGCAAGCGCGCCGAACTTGAGATCCAGAGGATGAACCGCGAACTCGAACTGCGAGCCCTGGAGCTTTCCGAGGCGAACCGGGAACTCGAGTCCTTCGGCTATTCGCTGTCCCACGATCTGCGTTCCTACATCACCCGCATCAGCACATCCCAGCAGATCATCGCCCAGTCACCTCAGGGAAAAGACCGCGACCTGGCGTATCCGGTGCAGGCCATCGAGGATTCATGCCGGGGAATGGAGGAACTGGTGGTTGCGATGCTCACCCTATCCCAGCTCTCCCGCAAGGAGATGCAGTGGGAAGAAGTCGCCCTGAGTGAGCTGGCGCAGGAACTCGCCTTGGGACTGCGGCAGCAGGAGCTGGATCGGTCCGTCGAGTTCACCATCCCTGCCGGATTGCTGGTGCGGGGCGACCGTCACCTTTTGAAGGTAGCGCTGGAAAACCTGCTGGAAAACGCCTGGAAGTACACCCGCGGTGTGCCGGTGGCCCGGATCGAGCTCGGGACGGGCCTGCGCGGAGCTAAGCGGTTCTTTTACCTGCGCGACAACGGGGTGGGGTTTGACATGGCGGAGCGGGACAAGCTGTTCAGGCCCTTCCAGCGCCTGCAGAGCGCACAAGGTTTTCCCGGCACCGGCGTGGGGCTTGCCACCGTTGAGCGCGCCATCCAGCGTCACGGCGGAGAGGTGTGGGGGGAAGGGGAGCCGGGGAAAGGTGCGACCATCTATTTTCTGCTTCCGGAGCACGACGGGCGGTAAGGGGGGATGCAGGTCTCGGTTACGCTGCTACTGGTAGAGCTTCTTGCTCCTCCTGCCGTCGACCTTCAGCACGAATACGGTCATGGCAAGAAAAACGGCGTCCCGCACCAGTGCGGTCCAGGGAGTGGTCTTGGCCCCTCCCTGCTTGAAGCAGCCGCAGTCTATGTCCAGCCCGCGCACGATGGCCGCGCCGAGTGCCATCATGAAGACCAGGTTCATGATCCCGATGATGAGCGCTCCCCCTTTCACACGGTAGCCGCAGACCAGAAGCAGCCCGCAGCTGAGCTCCAGAAACGGCAGCACGGCGGCCGTGAGGTAGCTTGCGAAGTAGGGGAGTATCCGGTAGGCCGCCACACTCCCGGCGAAGGCGACCGGATCGGCGATCTTCAGCAGCGCCGCGTAGATGAAGATGGCTCCGAGGAATATCCTGACGGCCGCCGGCAGGTGTCGACTCAGTCCGTTCATACCCCCCCCCTCGCTACCGGGTAGCCGGCATCCCGCCATTCGGGGAAGCCACCTTCGAAGATGTAGACCGTAGTGTAGCCGGCCTGCATCAGGACCTTTCCGAGGTCCATGCTGTCCTGGCAGGAAAACCCGTTGCAGTAGGCGATGATGGTGGCATCGGCCGGGACCTTCACCTTGAATGGCCGAGCCGGGTTCTTGCGGGCCTCTGCGAGCGGCAGGGTGATTGCCCCCGCGATGTGCCCGTCGGCGAAGCTGGCGGCGCTTCTGGCGTCGACGATCACCGCCTGTTTGGCGTCGAACATCTCCTTGATCTGCATGAGTCCGAGCGGCATCGGGAGCTCTTCTCCCTTGGGCGCCGCCTGGACTTGGGCCGTCAACTCGCCGCGCCAGGCGCTGGCGAGCAGGGTATGGTTCCAGACGATCCCGATGGTTGACGAGATTACGACGATGAGGCAGATTTCTACCGCTGTATTAAGCCAGTTTTTTTTCACCATGCATTCCGACGGTTCAAACCGCCCTCCCGCGCTGCTTCCTGATCTCCGTGCCGATCCAATGAACCATTTTACCCCAAACTCCCGCGCCGGGTCAACCCCAGTGGCCTCACCTGGATTTCGCCTGGATTCCCTTGAGCGTCACAGCCTCAGCGCCACCCACAACCCGGGTGGCGCAGAGAGCCTGCGTTCGATGCGGCCGCGCAGTTGACGCAAGTACGATCACCCGGAAGTGCCCTCTTCTTCAGGGCTCCTGCCATTCCCGGAAGTCTCCCCTCGTGATGGAGGCGCTGATGATCTTTGCCGCGGCGGCGACGGGAATGGCGAGCAGGATCCCCCAAAAGCCGAACA
>DATCHY010000347.1:0-8295 GCA_036508065.1 Geomonas sp.
AACGGCGCCAGCGCCCGGGAATGGTCCAAGCGCCTCGGGGAAGGACCCTGGGTGGTCAAGGCCCAGATCCACGCCGGCGGACGCGGCAAAGGCGGGGGCGTCAAACTGGCCCGCACGGCCGACGAGGTGCGCGACATCGCCCGCGGGATGCTCGGCATGACCCTGGTCACGCACCAGACCGGTTCCATCGGAAAGCTGGTGACGCGGGTGCTGGTGGAAAACGGCTGCAACATCGCCCGCGAACTGTACGTGAGCCTCGTCGTCGACCGTGGCAGCTCCAGGGTAACCGTCATGGCTTCCACAGAGGGGGGGATGGATATCGAGGAGGTCGCAGCAAAAACCCCCGAGAAGATATTCACGGAAACGATCGACCCCCTGGTGGGGCTCACCGCCTTCCAGTGCCGCCAGATCGCCTTCAGCCTCGGGCTGGGTGGCAAGCTGGTGGGGAAGGCGGTCTCGGTGCTGCAGGGGCTCTACAAGACCTTCATCGCCTGTGACTGTTCCATGCTGGAGATAAACCCCCTGGTGGTCACCGCCGAGGAGAACCTGCTGGCTCTCGACGCCAAATTCGGTTTCGACGACAACGCGGTTTTCCGGCATCCGAAGCTCTCCGACATGCGCGACTACGACGAAGAGGACCCCAACGAAGTGGAGGCCTCGCAGCATGACCTCTCCTACGTTTCCCTCACCGGCAACATCGGCTGCCTGGTCAACGGCGCCGGGCTCGCCATGGCCACCATGGACATCATCAAGCATTACAGCGGCGACCCGGCCAACTTTCTGGATGTCGGCGGCGGCGCCACCATCGAGCGCGTCACCGAGGCCTTCAAGATCATCCTCTCGGACAAGAACGTGAAGGGGATCCTGGTCAACATCTTCGGCGGCATCATGAAATGCGACATCATCGCCACCGGCGTCGTGGAAGCGGCCAAGCAGGTTTCCCTCAACGTGCCGCTCGTGGTGCGACTGGAAGGAACCAATGTTGCGAGGGGGAAGGAAATCCTGGCCGAGAGCGGCCTGAACATCGTTGCGGCCGACGGCATGGCCGACGCCGCCCAGAAAATCGTCCAGGCCGTGAAAGGAGCTTCCTTATGAGCATTCTGATCCATAAAGATACCAAGGTCATCACCCAGGGGATCACCGGCGCCACCGGCCTGTTCCATGCCCAGGGGGCCCGCGAGTACGGCACGCAGATGGTCGGGGGAGTCACCCCCGGCAAGGGGGGGACGGTCATCGACGGCTTCCCCGTCTACGACACGGTCCGGGAGGCCGTTGCAAAGACCGGCGCCACCGCCTCGGTCATCTACGTCCCGCCCCCCTTTGCCGCCGACTCCATCATGGAGGCGGTCGACGCCGGCATGGAGCTGGTCTGCTGCATCACCGAAGGGATCCCGGTGCTGGACATGGTCAAGGTCAAACAGTACATGAAGGGGAAGAAGACCCGCCTGATCGGTCCCAACTGCCCCGGCGTCATCACCCCCGGAGCGTGCAAGATCGGCATCATGCCCGGCTATATCCACAAGCCGGGCAAGGTCGGCGTGGTCTCCCGAAGCGGCACCCTGACCTACGAGGCGGTCTGGCAGCTGACCTGTCTCGGCCTGGGTCAGTCCACCTGCGTCGGCATCGGCGGGGATCCGGTCAACGGCACCAGTCACCTCGATATTCTCCGGTTGTTCGAGGCCGACCCGGACACCGAGGCGGTCATCATGATCGGCGAGATCGGCGGCACCTCGGAGGAAGAGGGGGCCTGTTTCGTCAAGGAGCATATGACCAAGCCGGTGGCGGCCTACATCGCGGGGATTACCGCCCCTCCGGGAAAAAGGATGGGGCATGCCGGCGCCATCATCTCCGGCGGGAAGGGGACGGCGGCCGAAAAGATAGCCGTTCTCGAGGAGTGCGGCATCAGCGTGGCCACGAGCCCCGCAGAGATGGCTCAGGCGCTGATGAGGGTCTATCGACCGTAAAGTCGGAAGACCTGGCCAAAACCGGTAATCTTGAATCCCGACATGCCAATTATCCCCTCGCCCCCCGGGGGCAGGGGTGAGGGAAGCGCCTTAGCGATAAGCTGACAACCAGCTGAAATTCTTGACCATCCTAAGATCGCCAAAGGATAGATAACGCCGAGGCTCCCTCACCCCGACCCTCTCCCGGAGGGCGAGGGAGAGTTCGAAGAAGCTTTAGGGAGCAACCTTTCCCTGTCTCAGCGGGCTAAAAACTTCCATGTAGCACGACGAGGGTTTCAGCATGCTTATAGTCGTTTGCATCAAACAGGTGCCGGACACCACCCAGGTTCAGATCGATCCTGTGACTAATACACTGGTCCGCGAGGGAATACCCTTCATTGTCAATCCCTATGACACCCACGCCCTGGAGGCGGCCCTGCAGCTCAAGGACCGCTTCGGGTTCCGCGTGGCGGCCATGTCCATGGGGCCGCCCAACGCGGAGGCAACCCTGAGAAAGGCCCTGTCGCTGGGTGTCGATAAAGCCATTCTGCTGTCCGACCGGGTCTTCGGCGGGGCCGATACCCTCGCCACCAGCAACGTGCTGACCCGGGCGATCCAGCTCTTGAATGAACAGGAGGAGGTGGGCTGGTCCTTTGCGGCAAGCAGACGATTGACGGTGACACGGCCCAGGTCGGACCCGGCATCGCCACCCGACTCGGGTACACCCAGCTCACCCTGGTGGACAGGATCGAAAAGGTCGATACGCTGCACAAAAGGATCAGGGTGAGGAGAAAGCTGGAGGGGAGGCACGAGATTGTCGAGTCGCCCTTTCCGGCAATGATAACGGTCGTCAGAGAGCTGAACCATCCTCGATATCCGACAGTGCCGATGCGCCTTGCATCCCTTCATGCCGATGTCGAGGTCTGGAACAACGAACTGCTCAAACTCGATGTCGGCACTATCGGCCTCAAGGGCTCTCCCACCTGGGTCAGCAAGATTTTCTCCCCTGAGCGTGAAAAGGGGGAGATCATCGGCGACGGGCTTCGTGATGCCGTGGGAACAGCAAATCTCCTGATCGACAAGCTCTTGAGCAAAGATCTGCTTGCCATATAAAGAGGAGCCAGACGATGACTGAAGCGAAGAAGCCGGTAAAAAGACCGCGCGGCAAGGCCCGTCTCAGCGTGGGGAAATGCATCGCCTGCGGAGCCCGCTGCGAAAGTAGCTGCCCGGTGGGCGCCGTCGAGATGACGGATGCCGGTGAACCTAATATCCTGGCCGACAAATGCATCGGGTGTGTCAAATGCATCAAGATCTGTCCGGCCCAGGCGCTGGAGATGTGTTTCTCCCCCGAAGAGCAGAAGATCCTGGACGAACTGGCGGCCCGGCAGGGCGGCGCGCCGGTCGAGGAAGAGCTCGACCCCGAAGCCGAGGCCCTGGCCCGAAAACTTGCCGCGTACCGGGGAGTATGGGTGTTCGTCGAGCAGACCGAAGGGGAGGCGGCCAAGGTCTCCTGGGAATTGATGGGGAAGGGGAGGGAACTGGCCGACACCCTGGGGGTGGAGCTTTCGGCTGTCGTCATCGGGGAGCATGTCGAGGAGCTCTGCCACGAGGCCTTCTGTTACGGCGCCGACCAGGCCTATCTCGTCGATGCGCCGGTATTCCGGCACTACCGCACCGAGGCCTACCTCAAGGTGATCTGTCACCTTGTCGCGGCCTATCAACCCGAGATCATCCTCATGGGCGCAACGGGCCTTGGTCGCGACCTGGCCGGCGCCGTGGCCACGGTGGTCGGCACCGGGCTCACCGCAGACTGCACCGGTCTAGGCATCGACGACAAGCGCAACCTGATGCAGACCCGTCCTGCCTTCGGCGGCAACATCATGGCCACCATCATGTGCGACAAATTCAGGCCGCAGATGGCAACGGTCCGGCCTCACGTGATGCAGATGTCGGAGCGGGTGGCAGGCAAATGCGGCAGGGTCGTTCCGGTCCGCTGCCAGGTCAGGGAAGAAGAGATCCTGACCAAGGTGCTGGAAATCATCTACGACAACAAGCAGGACCATGTCGATGTTGCCGGCGCTGAGTTCATCGTGTCCGGCGGTCGCGGCCTTATGGGAAAAGAGAACTTTGCCATCCTACAGGAACTGGCCGATGAACTGGGCGGGGTGGTCGGCGCGTCGAGAAGCGCCGTCGATGCCGGATGGATGCCGCATGAGCGTCAGGTGGGCCAGACCGGGAAGACGGTGCGCCCAAAGATCTACATCGCCTGCGGCATCAGCGGCGCGATCCAGCACCTGGTCGGGATGCAGGATTCGGATCTGGTCATCGCCATCAACCGGGACAAGGACGCGCCGATCTTCGAAGTGGCCCATTACGGCATAGTCGGAGACCTGTTCCAGGTCGTGCCGGCCATGACCCAGCGCCTGAGGTTGCAAAAGCAGCAGTCCCTGTCATCGGATCAAATCTGTATCAACGCGTAGGGACAACCAAAGCATGAACCGAAGCTCGCAACGAGGGATATCGCCATGTCACCCAATCCGATTATATTTGCCGCCCTGCTGCTTGTCTCGATGCTCGTCTTTTGCGCCGGTTGCTACCGTCGCCTCAGTCTGATCAGACTGGGCCGGCCGGAAGACCGCTTCGACAGCACCGGACTGCGCCTTACCCAGATGTTTCTCCATGCCTTTGCCCAGAAACAGGTGGTCAAGAAATCGTTCGGCGTGAACCACGCGGTGATCTTCTGGTCTTTCCTGGTCCTGCTGCTGGCAAATGGCGAATTTGTCGTCAAAGGGCTCGTCCCCGCTTTCACCCTGGCGCTGCTCCCGGCACCTCTGCATCACGGTCTGCTCTTTGCCTTTGATCTGGTCTCTCTGCTCGCCCTGGCCGCCGTCCTTTTTGCCGTCGCCCGCCGGCTGTTTTTCCCGTCCGCCTCCATGGGCAGCGACTACGTCAAGGCGCGCAGCCTGGAGGGGTTTCTCATCCTCTCCTTCATCGCCCTCCTCATGCTGGCCTACTTCGGCCTGCACGGCGCCGAGATCGCCATGGGGAAGGAAGATGCCGCGGCAGCCATGCCGGTCTCCTCGCTGGTCGCCAGACTTATCGCAACGCCGCTGTCCGCGTTCATGCAACCCTTCGCCGTTTTCAGCTGGTGGCTGCATGCCGCGGCGCTGCTCGCATTCCTGTGCTTTCTCCCCCGCAGTAAGCATATGCACATCCTGACGGCGATCCCGAACAGTTACTTCGGTCGCCTGGAAAACCCCAACACCCAGCCGCGCGAGGAGTTCGCGAAGGGCGGGAGCTACGGTGTCGCCACGGTCGACCAGTTCACCTGGAAGGACCTCTTCGACGGCTTCTCCTGCACCGAATGCGGCCGCTGCCAGGACGCCTGCCCGGCCGCCAGCACCGGTAAATCGCTCAATCCGCGTCAGGTGATCCATGCGATAAAGACCAACCTTCTGGCCAACGGCCCGCTGCTGCAAAGAGGGGGAAAAGCGGTGACGCCGCTGGTCGGCCCCGAAGGGGAAGCAACCTCTACGGAGGAGACCATCTGGTCCTGCACCACCTGCGGGTCGTGCATGAGCGTCTGTCCCGTGCTGATCGAGCACATGCCGAAGATCGTCAAGATGCGCCGCCATCTGGTGCAGATGAAGTCCAGTTTCCCGGAAGAGTTGCTCACGCTGTTCGAAAACATGGAAGGAAGAAGTAACCCCTGGGGGATCGCCCCGACAGAGAGGACCAAGTGGCAAGGCACCACCGATGTCAAGCCGTTCGAGGGGGGCAAGACCGAATACCTCTTTTACGTCGGTTGTGCCGGGGCTTTCGATTCCCGGCAAAAGCACGCGACCGTGGCCATGGCTACCATTCTCGATGCGGCGGGAGTCTCGTGGGGCACACTCGGCAAGGATGAGAAGTGCTGCGGCGACAGCCTGCGCCGGTTGGGCAACGAGTTCGTCTTCGACCAGATGGCCCGGGATAACGTGCGGATCCTGGTCGAACGGGGGGTGAAGAAGATCATCACCCAGTGTCCCCATTGCTTTACTACGCTCAAGAACGACTACCGGCAGTACGGCTTAGAGCTGGAGGTGATCCACCACACAGAAATGATCGCCCAACTGCTGGCCAGCGACAAGCTCAGGCTGAACAGGGAGGTGAGCGATCTCGGGAACATCCTCTTCCACGATTCCTGCTATCTGGGGCGTCACAACGGCATCTATGAGGCTCCCAGGGAGGCCCTGAAACTTGCTACCGGCAGCGCACCCGGCGAGTTCGGGCGCAGCGGCAAGGAGTCCTTTTGCTGCGGCGCAGGGGGAGGGCGGATGTGGCAGGAGGAGCAGCACGGCGAGCGGATCAACCTGAACCGGGTGAAAGAGGCGCTGGAAAAACAGCCGGACACCATCTGCGTGAGCTGTCCGTACTGCATGACCATGATGGAAGACGGTCTTAAGGACCTGCAGGCCGCAGGCGTCAGGGTCAGGGACCTGGCCGAGGTGGTGGCGGAAGGTCTGCGCCCCTGAGCGAGGGCGCTCGGTAAGGGGCGCTGCATACAAAATGAGATTTCCACTGGCATCAACTTCATGGCCAGGCCCGGCCGTTTCAATGCACGCGGTCGTTATCGCTTCGGGCGACCAGATAGTAGACAATGCCCAGGATCAGCAGAGTGCCGGCGAGAAATGCCTGCGTTTCCAGGGCATCGTGGCGCAGGGTCGAGATCAGTATCTCCCGGATCAGCGCGACGATGATGACCCCGATGAATATGAGGATGTTGAATTTGCCACCCTTGAGCGTCTTGATCTCGTTGTCCATCAACTCGATCATCATCCAGAGGATCAGCAGCGAGCCGAGCGCTGACAGGATCCCCTTCTCGAAATCGCCCCTAAAGATATGAACGAGATCCCAGCCAAAAAGGGCCACGACCGACAGTGAGACGCCGGTGAGTGCCACGACCAGGATCAGATTGAGACCGTAGGTGAATCGTTCCGCCGCCTGGATCAGTTTCGATTCCAGTCGGTGGGAGACAAAAACCTTGCGAAGCTCCGCCTCCTGGTAGGACGTGCTCATGATGTCGAGGTTGATGTCGATGATCTTCTCCACCGCGATCCGGTATTTTCGTCTCTCCTCTATCTCGGGGAAGGTCGTCTGGAGCATCTCGATGAGAAACCTGCGCACCACGTTCATGGCGGCATTGGCATAGTGCGCGTTGATGCCGATGCGGACGTGGGCCTTGCCGATGCGCTGCAGGGTGAGCAGGTAGTGATTGTCGTACTTGCCTGAAAAAAGGGTGAGGAACCAGTCCGCGTTGGCTTTCTTTAGCCTCTGGAGCACCGTGTCGTCGAGCAGCAACTTGGCCGTCTCCGGGATCTTCAGCAGATAATCGTAAAACTCGTCCACCATGAGGTTACTGTTTTCCTGCGCTACGGGAAGCAGCTCCTTGAGGAGTTCCGCGTCGTTATCGGTGAAGAAATAGTGGTTCTTGATTTCCTGCATGGTCAGCACGATGGTTCTCCCTGTGGTGGTGAATCGGGCTGAAACTGGCATCCTGGCGCGGCTGGATTGCCGGAGTGTTGTTCTCGATTCGGGTGTTGAAGGTTTCGGCAGGTATCGGGATCGCCCTTTATGTCCGAGTTTACCGGGGATACCAGTGCCACATCCTGATCCATGGTCACCGTGATTGCCGCAATGGATCTGGATCGATGGCTGTGGCGCTCAACCCGTCGGCAAGCCGGCGCTTCTCTGCGTCAGTCAATCGAGCTTCCGGGTGGGCCAGACGATAAGCGACAGGGGGCATTTCCCCCTCGGTGATTTCCTCGCGGATCTTGTCGGGACGCTTCCCTTCATGCGCGCCATTGTGCCAGTCGGAGAAGTTCAGTTTTCTTCGGCCCTTATCCACATCATACTGCACCAGCCAAGACATCGGTGCGACCCGAGAGTACCAGGGCCAGATCGTTTCGTGGCTGTGACAGTCAAAGCAGGCACGCCTTGCCAGGGTACGAGTAGTTGGACTGTCCCAGGATGGTTCGCTGACAATCGGCGGGTTGGCATGGTTTCGGCCATAGGGAACTGCCTGGATCAGCAACAGGGCAAAAAAAGCAGTCAGCACTGACAGTAATAAAAGTTTTGTCTTTTTTAGCATCCGTCTCATTCTCCTTGATCGCAAACCTGCCCGTTCTTTATACCGGGTAGATTTATCTGATACCTGTAATTTGCCCATAACAGTAACTGGTTGCCCGGCAGTGGAAAGGCATGGGGTCGAACCTGAAAATTAAAATCCGCGGATGCCCCCAAGGCTTCCGCGGGGCGGGCCAGAGTGTTATTCCATTCGATAGGCAGGAAGCTTCTCCTTGTTTGTTTTGGG
>DATCHY010000348.1:0-3416 GCA_036508065.1 Geomonas sp.
AGGGGACCAACGAGATCAACCGGCTGCTGATCCCGGGAATCCTGCTCACCCGCGCCATGAAAGGGGAGATCCCGCTGCAGCGCGAGGCGATGAAGGCGTTCGAGTCACTCATGACGCCGTCCTTCGAGGAGTTGGACGAAAGCGTGCCGTTCGCGGCCGAGAAGGCGCTCATCGCCAGCCTGAAGCAGGCTTTTCTCGTGATCGCGGGAACCGGAGCCCAGAAGTTCATGGCGAAGATGAAAGACGAGCAGGAGGTCCTGCTGGCAATCGCCGACGTAGCCATCAACATCTTTGCCATCGAGAGTTGCGTGCTGCGCGCGGAGAAGATGCTCCCGCGCCTGAGCGACGCCAAGAGGGGCTCACTGACCGCGGCGGTCAAGGCCTTCACCTTCACGGCGACCGAGAAGACCGCGAGCGCAGCCCGCAAGGCTGCCTACTACATCGAGGAGGGTGACACCCTGGCCATGATGCTCAGCGGGATCAGGCGTTTCACCAAGTACGATGCGACCGGTCTGTTGCAGGCCAAGCGCAGGCTGGCTGATGCAGCCAGCGAGGCAGAGAAGTATATTTTCTAACTGTAGGCTTCCCTCCTCCGGGAGGATGTAGAGACGCATTGCATGCGTCTCTTGCCGTCATTCCCACGCTGGAGCATGTGAACGATATAACATCTGGCATTGATGCTAATCGGGTTGTGTAGAGACGCATTGCATGCGTCTCGGCATGGCGCAATCCTGTAAGGGATTGACGGACAGTTTAGATTGTGCCATAGAGACGCATGCAATGCGTACCTACCTTCCTATCGCAAGGCGCACGTTTTCACCTTGAGCGCTGACGCTTTTCTGGATAACCATGAAACGACACACAGTAATGACGCCATATATGGTAGGAGAAGTGCACTTCTACTCCACCGAGATAGAGGGCGAACTGGTACTGTTCGACACCGGCCCGCCGACACCTGAGGGGCTTGCCGAATTGGAGCGCACGGTCGACCTGAAGCGCCTGAAGCACCTTTTTGTCACCCATTGCCACGTGGATCATTACGGGCTGGCGGCCCATATCGAAGCGCACAGCGCAGCGCAGATCTATTTCCCCAGAAACGATGCACTTCGGCTGCGCCGCCTTGATGAATGGATGGCCGGCCTCCAGGAGTTGCTCGTCTCGGCCGGGTTCGACGCCGGGTTTGGCCGCAGACTTCAGGAGATATTCCAGGCGCACCAGACGCTGCCTCCCCGCCCCAACGACTTCAGGATCGTTGAGGAATCCGAGGCCCCGGAGAGGCTCGGCATCTCCATTTTGCCCTGTCCCGGTCACTCGCAAAGCGACCTGGTCTACCTGCATGACGGCTTTGCTGTTACTGGCGATATCCTGCTGCGCGACATCTTCCAGTCTCCGCTGCTTGACCTCGATGCGGTGAGTTTTTCCGGGAGATTTAAAAATTACGATGCCTACTGCACCAGCCTCGTCAGACTCGTCGCCCTGAGGGGCCTGGTGATTCTTCCGGCGCACAGGGAGTACGTGGAGGGGGTGGATGAGACCGTCGTCTTTTACATAAGAAAGCTCCTGGAGCGGGCAGGGCAGGTGAAGCGGTTTGCCGAGTTGGAGAAGGTGAGCGAGGTCGTGAAACGGATCTTCGGGGCGGCCCTGGTCGACCCTTTTGTCATCTATCTGAAGGTCTCTGAAATCTATTTCATGCGCGACTTCCTGGCAGAACCAACGAAGCTGAAACATTCTCTGGAACAAATCGGCCTGTTCGATCAGGTGAGCGAGCTTTATCATTCGGTCATAGGCTGATTGAAAAAACAGACCGTACCGGCCCGACCAAATCCCAAGTTCGCACAAGCAAGGTGCAAAACTATTGTGATCTTGGAAAAAAATCTCCGGAAAAAAGATTATACAACTGGAGCTATCCGCAACTTTATGGCAGAATGACAATCTGAGAGAGTTTTAAGGCGCGCAGTGCTGTCATATCAGGGAGGATGAGTCATGGAAGCGTTTGCGTGCAGGCCGAGGGTACTCATAGTAGATGATGCACCCGAAAATGTCCAGTTACTCACCGAAATGCTGCGCGGCGACTGCCTTCCGGTCTCCGCTTCCAACGGTGTGCAAGCCTTGAAACTCGCCAACGACGATCCTGCCCCGGACATCATTCTGCTGGACATCCTGATGCCCGGAATGAACGGCTACGAGGTCTGCGCGCGGCTCAAAGCTGAAAAATTGACCAGGGACATTCCGGTTATCTTTGTCACGGCGCTGACGGAGAAGAATGAGGAGCGTAAGGGACTGGAGCTGGGAGGCGCCGACTACATCACCAGACCGTTCAACGCAGAGCTGGTGAAGAAGAGGATACGCCACCAGCTGGAGATCAGAAAGTATCGCGACCTGCTTGAGGGGACGGCCGCCCTGCACACCGCGGAGTTGGAAACCGCCTACCTGCAGCTGCAGGTGGAACTTTCCGAACGAAAGCGCCAGGAAGAAGAGCTCTCCCATCAGAGAAGGGCTTTGGAGCTGCGCGTCGCCGAGCGCAACACCGAGCTGGCAGCGGCAATGGACGAATTGAGGCAGGAAATCAAGGGGCGCACCGAGGACCGGAAGGAGATTCACCTTTTGGAAGAGAATCTTGCCCGGCAAAAGCAAGCATTCGAAATCGTCAACCGTGAGCTCGAATCGCTCAGCTATTCGATTTCCCATGACCTGCGGGCGCCGCTCAGGCATCTGGTTGGCTTCAGCGGGGCACTTCAGGAGGATTACGGGGACAAGCTCGATGATACCGCCCAAACCTTCCTCGACTGTATGGCTAAGGCGGGACGCAAGATGGAATCGCAGATCGACGCCCTGCTTAGCCTGTCACGCATCACCCGGCAGGAACTAACCCTCGCCAGCGTCGATCTGAGCGACATCGTGCGGGAGTGCGCGGCCTCGCTGCAGGCATCCGAGCCCGAACGCCGGGCAGTTTTCACCGTAGCTGACAAGCTGTCGGTGCGGGCGGATGCCAATTTGCTGCGGGCCGCCATCGGGAACCTCTTGGAGAACGCCTGGAAGTTCACCGGGAAGAGGGAGGCTGCGACCATCGAGTTTGGACAGAAGCGGGAGGGGGATGCGGAGGTCTTTTTCCTGCGCGATAACGGCGCCGGTTTTGACATGAGGTATGCGAGCCGGCTTTTCGGGGCGTTCCAGCGCATGCACAATGAGAGCGAGTTCGAGGGGATGGGGGTAGGGCTTGCCACGGTCCAGCGGATCATCCATCGGCATGGTGGCAGGATCTGGGCCGATGCGGCGGTGGAGGGCGGGGCGACCTTCTTTTTCAGCTTTCCGACTGATAATTCATAAACCAAGTCATAGAACGAGGATGATGCGGATTTAGCCAATTTACGCGGTTTTAAGGCTGGATGTTCTCTGGATTTTTTGGCTTGTTGGCG
>DATCHY010000349.1:0-5820 GCA_036508065.1 Geomonas sp.
CCGGAATAGCCAAATTCTCCCGGGAAGAAAGGCGACCGCAAGGGGTGCCCCTACAAGAACGGGGAAGCTAGCGACCCCGATTGCGGCGTCAGTATAGGTGAGCACGATCAAAACATCCCAGACTACAGAGACTCCAGTCCCATCCGAACCGGGAAGGCTCGACCCCGGACAGGCGGCCCGGCTCCGGCTGGCGCTCAGCGCCGGCGCGGCAGAGCTGTCCGGCCTGCTCCAAGACCCCGATCCCGACCTGATCCGGAGCGCCCTGAAGAACCCGCACCTGGGGGAAGAGCACCTGCTCGCGCTCCTGAAGCGGCAAAACCTCCCAGAGCGGCTGATCAGGGCGGTCCACCGGGTGCCGCTGGTTTCCGGAAGCCGCCGGCTGAAGATCGCACTGGCAGGACACCCCGGCACGCCGGCTCCCCTCCTCGCAGAGCTCCTGGCGCAGCTCCACCTCTTCGAGCTGGTCGCCGTCCTGCAGCTTTCGGGGGGAAGCCCGGACCACAAGGTCGCGGCGCAGCAGGCCATCCTGAAGCGACTCCCGGAAACCGAGCTCGGCGCCAAGATCAGCCTGGCCCGCCGGGGCTCGGCGGCCGTGCTGGAGGCCCTGCTGTGCGAGGGGGAGCCGCGCCTGGTGCCCGCGGTCCTTGCCAATCCGGCGCTCAAGGAGTCGGGCATCCTGGCATTCCTGAGGTCGCCGGCGGCTTCGGCCGAGACCATCTCCGCTGTCGCCCGCCACCCGCGCTGGGGCACCCGCGCAAGCCTGAGACTCGCCCTGCTCCGAAACCGGAAGACCCCGCCGGTATGGTTCACCCTCTTCCTCCCCTCGCTTGCGACCGGTGCAGTGAAAGGGCTCCTCAGCTCGAAGGGGCTCGGCGCCCGGCAGCTGGAAGCTGTGCAGGGGGAACTGGAGTCACGACAGGCGCGCTCCTAGGTCCGCAAACAACAGGAGTCCCGCGTGCAGTCAGGGACAACATTCAGTTGACAATTACTTCATGAGAGTTTAACATTCCCGTCAGTTTAGGCACCGGCAGCGCCGCCCCAGCGGCAGGCGTACCGGCAGGTGTACCCGCGAAGCGTAAGGGGTAATCCATGGCAGCAGAGATACTGTTCGTTGACGACTGCAGGCTGACGCTTCAGTGTTCCAAAGACCTCTTTCTTTCCAAGGGGATAACGATCCTTACCGCAGGCGACGCGGCCGAGGCGCTGGAACTCTTCAAACTGCACGAGATAGCGGTCGTGGTAACCGACAACCACATGCCCGGCATGTCCGGACTGGAATTGCTCTCCGAGCTGAGCACCCTGTCACCGGACACGGTCAAGGTGCTGATATCCGCATACGTCGACCTGCCATCGGCACTGGCCGCCATCAACAACTCGGAGGTGTACCGTTATCTGCTGAAGCCCTGGAAGAGCGAGGAGATCCTGGAGGTGGTGAAGGAAGGGCTCAGGCGCTACCGGGTGATCCATACCATACGGCGTGAGGATGAGTCCGTGTTGCGCTCCCTGGCCCAGACCATCGAGCTGAAGGATCCGAGCACCAGGGGACACTGCGACAGGGTTGCCGTCTACGCCCTGATGATCGCGGAGGCGATGCGGATACCGAAGGAGACCCAGAGACAGATAAAGTTCGGCAGCTGGCTGCATGACTGCGGCAAGATCGGCGTCTCCGAATTCATCCTGAACTGCACCAGGCGCCTGACGGACCTGGAATTTGAAACCATGAAGATGCACACTTTCTGGGGAGCGGACGTCGCCGAGAAGGCGAACCTGTCCGAGGTGGCCCGCCACATCATCCACCACCACCACGAAAGGTACGACGGCACCGGCTACCCTGCGGGGCTGCGCGGCGAGGCGATTCCCGTGGCGACGCGCATCGTCTCGGTGGCAGATATCTACGACGCGCTCACCATGGACCGACCCTACCGGAAAGGGTATCCCTGTGCCGAGGCGAGGGAGATGGTGCGCGCCCTGAGCGGCACATCGCTCGATCCTGAGGTCGTCGCGGTCTTTCTCGCGGTCGTGCCGGACGGCCCGCTGCCGAGCAGCGAGGAGATGTCGGCCCGAAACGACCTGATCGCCGCACAGAAGGAGGTAACCATCTCATCCCTGGAGCATCTCGCTGCTTTCAGCGTCAGCGCGGGAACCACCTCCTGATCACAAACGCCTTCCCTGCGCCTCCCCCCTCCGGATAATGGTCCAGAGGTTTCCTGCTTTTCATGAGCCGGCGCAGCGTTTCCTTCAGTGGGCTCAGACGCACCCCGCCTTCCCCCTTACATCCCATCGTGCTTTGGATCACCCTGTCGCTGTCCAGTACCACCATCACATGCCCCTTCCAGGCGATGAGGTCGAGAGGCCGAAGCCTTGCCGCGATCCCCTCGGCGGAAAGCCCGGCTATCGGAACCCCCGCGCCGAATACGGTCAGGGCCGAACTGTTGCGCGGCGTGTAGCCGCCCGTTGCCTCGTAGAGGAGCCCGGAGCAGTCCACCCCTGCCAGGGTATCGGCCTGCGGGTAGAATTTCCCCAGCAGCGGCACCCCGTCCTTCAGGTTCCCGCCCCAAACGTACGGTTTTCCCAGCGCCGCCACGAGCCGCTGCTGCACCTCGGCAAGCTCAGGAAGGGGGCGCGGCCGCTCCGGGTAAAGAGCGTCAACGCTCCTCACGAAGCGGGCATCGACGTAATACCCGGTCTTGGGCGGGTAAGGGTAGTCGCGACTGGTGACCCGGTACACGGTCACCCCGTCGTTCTCCAGTTCACCATCTATCCTGAAAAGCGTCCCCGGGAGGGCGACGAATTCTATCGGGCGCATCCCCCTGCAGGGGTCGAGCCGGATGGTGCCTCCGAAGACCCCGGTGAAGGAAGGGGTGTTGAGCACCGGTGTCGGTCCTTCGGCAACCGCAAAGTGCGGAGGTCCCTGGGTTGCGGCGGCGGTGTCGCAGAGGAGGGGGAGCAGGGCGAGGAGCAGGGCGAAAATGAGGTTCTTCATGGGTTTAAACCTTGTAAGGGGATGCGCGGGTGAGCGCAGCCGGTTTTGCCGCGGTCCCGGCAGCGGCAAGCGTGGGGATACCCGCAAGAACCGCCGACTGCAGCGGCACCGCTTGCGGGTGCCTGGCCCTGCTCACTCCCTCAAGGTCCGAAGGCCGCGGCAAGGGGCATGAGGCGCAGCTCGCCGCTACGCAGCATCGGCAGGAGCAGCCGCACCCCCTTAGGCTCGTTGCCGTTACCGTGCACCAGGATGAAGCTCCCCTTGCGTGGCAACTCCCCCTTGGCGAGCCAGGCGTCGGAGCCGATCGGTATCAGGGAGAGCTCGCGCAGACGCCCAACGGTCGCCCCGTCGGAGACGAGGCCGGGAAAACGGAAGAAAGGGGAAGGGAGCAGGCCATGGGCCAGGAGCAGCCGCTCCAGCTCCAGCACCTCGCCGGTAAAATCGGTCCCCGGGGTGAGCAGGAAGTTGCGTCCGAGCGGCACGCGGGGCTCGTAGGGGTGGTGGTAGGAATGGTTCACCCAGGTGATGGCCAGCCTCCCTGCTGCGGACTCCCGCTTCAGAAAGGAGAGCTCCTCGGGATGGCTCGCCAGCCAGACCCCGGTGACCGCAACGGCGACCGGGACCGGCGCCCCTTTGCCGAGCGCCGCCACCGCCTCGAACATTTCGCGCTCGAAGGGGCGTTTCGACGGGCAGAGATCGACCGTCAGGAAGGTACCGGCGACCTGCGCCTCGGCCCGGACGGCACCGCCGTTTTGCAGCCGGTACGGCGCTGAGCCGTAGCGCTGGAGCGCCCTCATGAAGGGCGTGGCGCCGAGGTGGGCGTCAGCGGCGGACCCGGAGAGCTTGAGGGTCGAGGCAGGGAGGTCGAGACTCTCGAAGCTGACGGGATCGACGACGAGCAGGTGCGCCACGCCGCCGCTATTGAAACTCCTGATCGCCAGCAGCGCCCGCCCCGCCGCGTCCCTGGCGGGCTGGCGGATGGCCCTGTAGTCGGTGATCTGCGCCGTCTGACCGGCAGCGGCGGCCGGAGGGAACCAGGGGATCAGGATCAGCAGGAGAAGCAGCGGGGAGATGCGCAACAGGGAAAGCCTGAGGGTTGCAGCGAGGTCGTCCATAAGTTCGAGTTTCATCGGGAGCCCGGGCTAGACCAGCACGGAACGGAGCGCCGCCTCGATCTTCTCCACGTCCACCCGCGTGTTGAAGCAGGGGCCGAAGGGACGGTCGTTCAGGACGCCTATCACCGGGAGCGGGTAGCAGTCTTTGATTCCGGAGGTGAGGTCACGCTCGCAGGCGACCGCCAGGACCAGCTTGGGACGCTTCTCGATGATGACCTTGCGCGCCAGGGTGCCGCCGGTGGCGACGGAGATGTCGACATGGTACTTCTGGGCCAGTTCAGCGAGCCCCATGATGTTGCAGCGGCCGCAGCGGATGCACTTGCCGATCTCGCCGGTCACCTTGATCTCGCACTCGGAGAGCTGCAGGCAATGGGGGAGCAGGATCAAAATCCGGTCCGGCTTGATCCTGAGGCGCTGGGACGCCACCAGGCTGTTGTTCATGGCGACGAACGACTGGCGGATGGTGTCCTTGGAGATGCCGCACAGGTTGCCGATCTGCTCGATGAGCGGGAGCAGGAACTTGATCACCACGCCGCGCATGAACCTGGTGAAGAGGATATCCTTGCCGAACGCAGTCGTCAGGACCAGGAGCAGGGTGCCGAGCAGCGCGACCCCCGAGAGGACGGCGAATACCATGCCGGCCAGGCGCGGCAGATCCGGGTGGATATTGGCAAGCCCCATGGTGGGAATCCACCAGCCGAGGTAGATGAGCCCGACCACCAGGAGGCAGGTGACCCCCATGAGGGCGACGAAGAGCCGCTTCCGAGGAGGTTTCTGTGGTGTTCTCGCCTCAGCCAACGGGTAACCCCTTTTTGCCGAGCGTGGCCCCCGGCACGAGCTTGCACCCGGCCAGGAATTCCGCCGCGGGGAGGCGCTTCTTCCCCTCCAGCTGCAATTCATGAATGACGACGCTCCCCTCTCCGCAGGCCACCTCGATGCCGTCCCGGCCGGCTGCCAGGACCTCACCCGGGATTCCTTCTCCCGAGGCGCTCTGCACGCGGTACACCTTCAGCAGCTTTTCGTCCAGGTAGCTGTAGGCGCCGGGCCAGGGGGTCATGCCGCGGACCAGGTTCTTGATCCCGGGCGCATCCTTGCCCCAATCGATCTCGCCGTCCTCCTTCTTCAGCATCGGCGCATAGCAGGTGAGCGCGTCATCCTGCTTTTCCGGCACCAGCCTTCCTTCAGCCAGCAGGTCGACCGTCTCGGCGAGCAGTTCGGCGCCGATCCGCGAGAGGCGGTCGTGCAGGCTGCTGGTATCCTCGTCCGGGTCGATCGGTGTCGCCCGCTTGAGCAGCATGTCGCCGGTGTCGAGCCCGACATCCATCATCATGGTGGTGACGCCGGTCTCCGTTTCGCCGTTGATGATGCACCAGTTGAGCGGCGCAGCACCGCGGTAGCGCGGCAGCAGCGAGGCGTGCACGTTGATGCAGCCGCGCGCGGGGATCTCCAGCAGAGCCTTGGGGAGGATCTGCCCGAAGGCGACCACCACGATCAGGTCGGGCTTCAGAGCCCTGATCTCCTCGATGGCGTCCGGGTGCCGCACCTTCACCGGCTGCAGGACCGGGATCCCGTGTTCCTGCGCCAGGAGCTTCACCGGAGGGGGGAGCGTCTGCTGTCCCCTCCCCTTCGGGCGGTCCGGCTGGGTGACGACTGCCACCACCTGCTCTCCGCGCTCGATCAGCGTCTTGAGCGTCGGGCAGGCGAACTCGGGCGTTCCCATGA
>DATCHY010000350.1:0-3558 GCA_036508065.1 Geomonas sp.
AGCGATTTTTTTCGGAAGAGTCGCCGATTCCCAGCGTTCCGAAGGCCGCGTTTCCAAGGAAATCACCTCGTTTCGCAGGATATCGACAGTCGCCGCGAGGCGACCGCGCAAGCTGTGAACCTTTGAAAAGATTCTGCAGCAATGTCCTCCAGGGCGCGACGGTCGCGGCAGGAATGCCGCTTGCTGCGGCGCTCCCCATCTCACCTTTCCAAGGGAAGCCCGTCGCGCCGCCAGCCGGCCATGTGACCGGTGAGAAGCGTGACGTTCTGGTAGCCGAGGAAGCCGAGCAGCGCCTTGCCCATCACCGCCCGAGGGCCCAGTTCGCACAGCACGACCAGTTCGGACTGCTTGTCAGGGGGAAGCGACACCAGCCGCAGCAGCATTTTCCAGATCGGCGCATGGAGCGCGCCGGAAATATGGCCGGCCTTGAACTCGAAACCGGTTCGCACATCGACCACAATGGGAGCTTTCTTCGAACCTATTCTCTGCGCCAGTTCTCTTGGCTGCATGTGAACTCCTTGTTCTACCGACCGAGTTTATTGCCTGTGAGGGTGCAACGGATATCGTTGGCGCTCCATGGCGGCGCTTAAATTGAACCCGCTTTGCGGACAACTCCAATGTCAATGTCTCCTGCCGGCGCTGGCAACTTCTATTGCTATTATTTCACGCAACCCGTAAGACGCCAATAATACAGACAATCGACCCTTTTATTTACACCCCGGATGCGCCTGGTGTCAAGATTTAGCTACCCCCCTTCTGACGCCACTCAGTTCCTGCACCCCCGACCCTGCTGCTGCCGGAAAAGTTGCCTGAAACGAGCAATCGCTTCACTTTTCGGCTTTTAACTGCTATATATTGACGTTGCACGAGGCAGGCAAAAATATACCTATCAGGGAAGAGAATCGACCATGAAATATATCAGCACCAGGGGAAATATCGCACCGATCGGTTTCAAGGACGCTGTCATGATGGGGCTCGCCACGGATGGAGGTCTCATCCTGCCGGAAAGCATCCCGCAGATTGACCGGGAAACCCTGACCGCATGGTCGAAGCTGTCCTACCCGGACCTCGCTTTCAGCATCATCTCCCTCTTTGCCGACGACATACCGAAAGAGGATCTCAAGGAGCTGATCGACCGCTCCTACGCAAGCTTCGACCACGACGAAACCACCCCGCTGATCAAAAAGAACGGGGTCTACATACTGGAGCTCTTCCACGGCCCCACGCTCGCCTTCAAGGACGTTGCCCTCCAACTCCTGGGGAACCTCTTCGAGTACCTCCTGAAGGAGCGCGGACAGAAGATGAACATCCTGGGCGCCACCTCGGGGGACACCGGCAGCGCGGCAATCGCCGCGGTGCGCGGCAAGAAGAACATCGACATCTTCATCCTGCACCCGCACCTGAAGACCTCCCCGATCCAGGCGCGGCAGATGACGACGGTGCTCGACGACAACGTTCATAATATCGCGGTCAAGGGAACCTTCGACGACTGCCAGGAGATCGTCAAGTCGCTCTTCAACGACCTTCCCTTCAAGGAGAAGTACGCGCTGGGCGCCGTCAACTCCATCAACTGGGCGCGGGTGCTGGCCCAGGTGGTCTACTATTTTTACGCCTGGGGCCGCCTGCCGCAGCCGCAGGAGGTGACCTTCGCCGTGCCGACCGGCAACTTCGGCGACATCTTCGCGGGATACCTGGCCAAGCGGATGGGCCTGCCGATCAAAAAGCTGCTGCTTGCCACCAACGAGAACAACATACTGAGCCGCTTCGTCGCAAGCGGCGACTACTCGCTCGGCGAGGTGGTGCAGACCGTCTCCCCTTCCATGGACATCCAGCTCGCCTCGAACTTCGAGCGCTACCTGTTCTACCTGTTCGACGCCAAACCGGAAAGGGTCCGGGCCGCCTTCGACGAGCTCCGGCAGACCGGAAGGATCGTGTTCAGCGCAAAGGAAATGGAGCGGGTGCAAAGCGAGTTCCTGTCCTGCTCCGTCGGCGAGAGGGAGACCCTCGAGACCATCGCCTCGTTTTGCCGGGAAACCGGCTACATCCTCGACCCGCACACCGCGGTCGGCGTGCACGGCGCCATCACGCGTGTCACCGACGGCTCCAGCGTCATCTGTCTCGCCACCGCGCACCCCGCCAAGTTCGGCGAGGCTGTGGAAAAGGGGACCGGCTTCCCGCCCCCCCTCCCTTCCCAGCTGGCGGCCCTGGAAGGGCTCGCGACCCGTTGCGAGGTGATGGACCCCGACCGGGAGCAGATCAAGCGCTACCTACAGGAAAAGGCCCGCTAGGGGCCTTCTGGTGAGAAACGAGATGATTTCGAATCCTATGACGATCGACTGGGACCAGATCGACACCGTGCTGCTGGACATGGACGGCACGCTTTTGGACCGGCATTTCGACGACCATTTCTGGCTCGAGCACGTGCCCAAGCGCTATGCGGAAAAGCACCAGATTTCCGTCGCTTCCGCCAAGGAGCGGCTCTACCGCCTGTTCCGCTCCCAGGAGAACACCCTCAACTGGACCGACCTCGACTACTGGTCCGCCCAGCTCGGTCTCGACATCCCGGTACTGAAGGAGGAGCTGGACCACCTGATCGCGGTGCACCCCTTTGTCACGGAGTTCCTCCTCTTTCTGCGCCAGCACGGCAAGGAGATCTTCCTGGTGACCAACGCGCACGGCAAGACGCTCGAGCTCAAGATGCGCAGGACCAGGATCGGCTCGTACTTCGACGGGATCATTTCGGCACACGATCTGGGGCTTCCCAAGGAGGAGCCCGCCTTTTGGGGGAGACTGCAGCAGAGGCTTCCTTTTGTCCCCGAGCGGACCATGCTCGGCGAGGACAGCGAGACCAATCTGGAAACGGCGCGGCTCTTCGGCATCAGGTACCTGATCCACGTCGGGCGCTTCAGCTCGCAGTCGACGCCCGCCGTATCCGAGAGGTTCAGCACGATCAATTACTTCAGCGAACTTCTGCCGCGCGACGGCACCATGACCGTGGCGCTCTAAGGATCACTGCCGGGCCGCACCCTGTTTGAAAAGCCCGTGTTTCTTAAGCAGGTCGTAAAGGGTAGGCCGGCTCACGCCGAGCAGTTCGGACGCCTTCGCCATGTTTCCCCGGCTGCTGTCGACCGCAGCGCAGATCATCCCCCTCTCCACCCTGTCCCGGGCCTCCTTCAAGCTCAGCTTCTGCGCCGACGGGTGCAGCTCCCGCACCGGTTCGGTCCCGGAAAACCCCAGCGCCTCCGGCTTTAAAAGCGGGGCATCGGTCATGACCATCCCTCTTTGCACCCTGTTCTCGAGTTCCCGGACATTTCCGGGCCAGGCGTGGGACTCCATGACGGAGATCGCCGCGGGCGTGAAGCCTTTGACGACCTTGCCGATGCCGGCCGGGGCATGCCTCTTCAGGAAATAGTGCGCCAGCAGCATGATATCCTCGCCGCGCGCCCGAAGCGGCGGCAGCTCAAGTGTAATCACCGCTATCGCGTAATAAAGGTCATCCCGCAACTGCCCCTCGCCCAGCGCGTGCACAAGATCCGTCGTAGTCGCGCAGATGACCCT
>DATCHY010000351.1:0-3718 GCA_036508065.1 Geomonas sp.
AGGTGGCCGGACTGGAGGGTAGGATCACCGAGGTGCTCGGCAACGCGAACGACCCCGAGGTCGAGGTGCTGACGGTCATCAAGAAGTACGACCTGCCCCACATCTTCGGCGAGGACGTCCTTGCCGAGGCGGCCAGGCAGCCGCAGCAGGTGGACCCGGAGGCGGGCGCCGGCCGGACCGATCTGCGCGGGCGGCTCACCGTCACCATCGACGGCGAGACCGCCAGGGATTTCGACGACGCCGTTTCGGTTGCCCGCGAGGGCGAGAGAATCCGGCTCTGGGTCTCCATCGCGGACGTCTCCCACTACGTGCGCGAAGGCTCCAGTCTCGACACGGAGGCGTACCTGCGGGGGACCTCGGTCTACTTCCCGGACCGCTGCATCCCCATGCTCCCGGAAGCGCTCTCCAACGGGATCTGCTCCCTGAACCCGGTGGTGGACCGGCTCACCATGACGGCCGAGATGCTGTTCGACGCGGGGGGCGCCATGGTCGACTCCAGCTTCTACACCAGCGTCATCAGGAGCGCAGCCCGGCTCACCTACACCACCGTGAAACGCATCCTGGCCGACCGGGACGCCGAGGTGCTGGCGGCGCACGTGGCTCTGATCCCGGACCTGGAGGTCATGGAAGAGCTCTCCACGCGCCTGAACGGCAGGCGCCGGGGGAGGGGGAGCATCGATTTCGACCTCCCCGAGCCCCAGATCATCCTCGATCTGCAGGGGGAGACCACCGACATCATCCGCGCCGAGAGGAACCTGGCGCACCGCATCATCGAGGAGTTCATGCTGGCGGCCAATGAGGCGGTCGCCTCCTTCCTGGAGGGGACGCCGGTTCCCTCCCTGTACCGGGTCCACGAGAACCCCGACCCCCTGAAACTTCGGGATCTCGCCGAGTTCGTGCTCAGCTTCGGTTACGAGCTGAAGGTAGCCGAAGACGACAAGGTGAGCCCCGCCGCGCTGCAGAGGCTCTTGGCTGAGGTCGAGGGGAAGCCGGAGGAGCGGCTCATCAACGAGGTGCTGCTGCGCTGCATGAAGCAGGCGCGCTACAGCGCCGAGAACCTCGGCCACTTCGGCCTCGCCGCGCCTTCCTACACCCATTTCACCTCGCCGATCCGCCGCTACCCGGACCTGGTGGTGCACCGGATCCTCAAGCGGGTCCTGTCGGGCCGTCTGTCGGGCCAGGACCGGGACCACCTGGAGGCGAGGCTCCCGGAAACGGCGCTGCACACGAGCCGCCGGGAGAGGATCGCCATGGAGGCGGAGCGGGAGATGGTCGACCTGAAGAAAATGCAGTTCATGAGGGACAAGCTCGGCGAGGAGTACGACGGCTTCATCACCGGCGTCGCCCCGTTCGGGCTCTTCGTGGAGCTGGTTGACCTGTTCGTCGAGGGGATGATCCCGGTGGCGACCCTTCCCGCCGACTACTACGTTCACCTGGAGAAGGAGCACGCCCTGGTCGGGGAGAACAGCCGGGTCAGGTACCGGATCGCCGACCGGATCAGGGTGAAGGTGGCGGGGGTGAACGAGGCCCGCAAGCAGGTGGAGTTCGCCCTGGCCGGGATTCTGGAGCAGCGCCCGTCGGCGAAGGCCGCGGGGGGGGAGAGCTACCCGCGCGTCCCGGTCAAGGGGAAGCGCCCCAAGGGAAAGCGGCGCTGAAACCAGTTGCGCTTGGTTTGGCCGCTGTGGTATAAATTTTGATTAGCTCTATGCGGCATTCATTAGGAGAAACACGGGATATGGCTGAGGAAAAGGTACTGCCGTTCATGGAGCACCTGGTCGAGCTCAGGAAGCGGCTCATCGTCTGCACGGTCGCCATCGTCATCGGCATGGGGATCGCCTGGAACTTCTCCAACGACCTTTTGAGCTTCGTGGAGAAGCCGCTCACCGGGAAGACCTACCTGACCGAGGTGAAGCAGAAGCTCTACGGCGAGGTGAAAAGCCGCTACCCGGCGGCCTACAGGCGCTACGGGCTGGGGGACGAGCACGGGGTACCCGAGAAGCCGCGCATGCTGAACTACAGCGCGCCTTTGGAGCCTTTCTTCGTCCAGTGCAAGATCTCCATGCTGGCCGGCCTGATCATGGTGCTTCCGGTGGTGTTCCACCAGTTCTGGCTCTTCGTGGCGCCCGGGCTGACCCGGAAGGAGAGGCGGCTGGTGGTGCCGTTCGTTACGGTCGCCTCCTTGAGCTTCTGCGTCGGCGCGCTTTTTTTCCTGGTGGTGATCTGGCCGGTCATCATCAACTTCTCGCTTTCCTACGAGGCGGCGGGGCTGCAGAGCTGGTTCAACATCTCCGCCTACGTGAACTTCTGCCTGCGGCTCATCCTGGTGTTCGGGCTGATCTTCGAGCTGCCGATCCTGTCGCTGCTGCTCGCCCGCTTCGGCATCGTGAATTACCGCATGCTTGCCACGCGCCGCAAGTACGCGCTGCTGGCGAGCGCCATCGTCGCCGCCTTCCATGCCGACCTGGTGACCATGTTCGTCATCATGGTCCCGCTCTATCTCATGTACGAGATCAGCATCTGGGTTGCGCTTGTCTTCGGCAAGAAGAAGAAAGCCGCCGAACTGGTTGAAGCGGCTGGAGCGTAACTGCAGGTCAAGCCCGCGCAGTTCCAGTGTCAGTTTTTTCAATTGTCAATTGTCCATTGTCAATCGTCAATTGGGGTTCCAAATTATGGTGATTTTCAGGAGCATTTCAGAAATACGGGAAAAGCTGCGGCACCCGGCGGTGACCATCGGCAACTTCGACGGGGTGCACCTGGGTCACCGCGAGATCTTTCGCCGGGTGCGGGAACTGGCCCGGGCAGCGGGCGGCGTCTCTGTCGTGGTCACCTTCGTGCCGCACCCGCTCAAGGTCGTCTCGCCCGGCATCGGGGTGAAGCTGATCACCAGCCCCAAGGAGAAGGAATCCCTCATCGAGGCCTCCGGCATCGACTTCCTGCTGGAGATCCCCTTCGATGCGGCCTTCGCCTCCATCTCCGCCTCGGAGTTCGTGGAACAGGTCCTGGTCGGGGCAATCGGGGTGGAACAGCTGGTGATCGGCTACGACTACGCCTTCGGCCGCGGCCGGGAAGGGGACGTGACGCTGCTGCGCCGGCTCGGGAAACGCTTTGGCTATGCCGTCGAGCTGCTCCCGCCGATCACCAACGGCGCCACGGTCTACAGCAGCACCAAGGTGCGCAACCTGGTGGGCGAGGGGGACGTGAAGGGGGTGGTAGCCATCCTGGGACGGCACTATTCCCTGACCGGCACGGTGGTGCACGGCAAGCATCGCGGCCTCGGCCTCGGCTTTCCCACCGCGAACCTCGACACCGAGGAGGAACTCTTCCCTGCGGCCGGGGTCTACGCGGTCAAGGCGCGGGTCGGCGCGGCCCTTTACGACGGCGCCTGCAACATCGGGACGAACCCGACCTTCGAAAACGACCGGCTCTCGCTGGAGGTCTTTCTCTTCGATTTCGCAGGCGACCTGTACGGACAGGAGATCTCGCTCTTTTTCATCGACCGGCTGCGCGGCGAGCAGCGCTTCCCTGACCCGGAGGCGCTCAAGGCGGCGATTGCGGCCGATGTGGCGCGCTGCCGGACCATTCTCAAGGACGCGGCCATCATCGAGTATCACGACGACCTGGAATAACCCGGCCTTCCCACGCGCTGCCGCTTAACGATGTGTGATGCGTGATGTGTCAGGGGTGATCGTCTAGCACCTGTTAAACATTACATAAACCG
>DATCHY010000352.1:0-2948 GCA_036508065.1 Geomonas sp.
CGGCTTTGTCGGCAGCGGCCTTGTCGGGAGCGGCTTTACCAGAAACAACCGTGTCCGAAGCAATACGGGAGGAAGCGCCCTTATCAGCCGTGGTTTTGTCAGCCTCGGCAAAAGCTGTTGCGGAACAGACAATGAGCTGCACGGCGAGCATGACGGTGAATAGTATGCGGAGCAAAAGTCCCCCAGGGTAAGTGCATTGCACTTTAAAAAAACGGCATTGAAATCATTGTGCGACGAAAAATTCAGCTGCGACGTACCAGTAGCAACGGTAAAGGCATTTGGAACAGAGAGCCACAGAGAACCCCCTGAGCCTCTGCGCAAGTCCCCCTGATCAGGTGATCCTGCCATCGACAAAGCGGATGGTGCGCCCCATGCCGGCTGCCAGTTGCTCGTTGTGCGTCACGATGACCAGCGAAATGCCGGTCTGCCTCTGGATGGAGTAAAGCAGCGCGTGCACCTCTTCGCTGGTCTTCATGTCCAGGTTCCCGGTCGGCTCATCCGCGAGCAAGAGCCTGGGCGAGCGCACCAGGGCGCGCGCGATGGCGACCCGCTGCTGCTCTCCGCCCGAGAGCTCCCCCGGACGGTGGGTGATCCGGTGCGAGAGGCCGACGTCGTCCAGAAGGCCCCGCGCCTTACCCTCGGCCTGGGATCTCTTCACTCCGCCGATCAGAAGCGGCATCATGACGTTCTCCAGCGCGGAAAACTCCGGCAGCAGATGGTGGAACTGGAACACGAACCCGATGGAGCGGTTGCGAAAAGACGCCAGCGGCTGGTCCGAAAGGGCAAAGATATCCTTCCCGTCGAAGAGAACGTCTCCCGAGGTCGGCCGGTCGATGGTCCCCATGACGTGGAGCAGCGTGCTCTTGCCGGCGCCGGACGGGCCCACGAGCGCCACCGTGTCGCCGGCCTCGATGGTGAGGTCGATCCCCTTGAGCACCTCGACCTTGGCCGAGCCGTCCCCGTAGGATTTATAAAGGTTGCGGACTTCGAGCAGGCTACTCATAACGCAATGCCTCCGCGGGCGATAGGCGCGAGGCGGCCCAGGAAGGGTAGAGGGTCGCAGCGAAGGAGATCAGCACAGCTGTGATACTGATCAGGAGCACGTCCGACGGTATCACCTGGGAAGGGAAATGGTCCAAGTAGTAGATGTCCTTGCTGAACAGTTCGAAGCCGGTGACCTTCTGCACCAGGTCGACGATCGGCCCCAGGTTGAGCGCCACCAGGAGCCCGCTCAGAACGCCGATGGCGGTCCCGAGCACCCCGATGATGACCCCTTCGAAGACGAAGATCCGCATGATGCTCCGGCTGGTCGCCCCCATTGATTTGAGGATCGCGATGTCCCTGGTCTTCTCCATTACCACCATGAAGAGCGTGGAGGCGATCCCGAAGGCGGCCACCAGCACGATGAGCGTCAGGATGATGAACATGACGCTCTTCTCGGTCTTCAGCGCGAACAGGATGTTCTTGTTCATCTGCATCCAGTCCCGGGCGTGGAAGGGGGGACCGAGCTCCCGGTTGATGGTCTGCGCCAGCTCGCCGGTCCGGTAGACGTCCCGCACCTTGAGCTGTATTCCGGTCACCACATCGCCCAGGGCGAGGAAATTCTGGGCCTCTGAGAGGCTCACGTAGGCAAGCGTCGAGTCGTACTCGAACATGCCGGTGTTGAAGATCCCGGAAACGTGGAAGTGCCGCATCTTCGGCATCATCCCGAACGGGGTGATGTTCCCCATCGGCGAGATCACGTCCACCGTGTCCCCGAGGAAGAGCCCCAGGTTCTTGGCGAGCTCCTTGCCGATCACGAGCCCCGGGGTCTGGCCGGAGTTGGCGTTCAGGGCCTGGAGGCTCCCCTCTACGATCGACTTGTGCAGGTTGGTCACCTTTGCGTCGCTCGCCACGTCGATGCCGCGCAGCACCACGCCGGAGACGTTCTTCCCCGAGGAGAGCATCACCTGGTTGTAGATGAACGGGGTGGCGGCCACGACGCCGTCGATCCCCTGCACCTTCTTCAGGACCCTCTGGTAATCCTGCACCGCGCCGGTCGCGTTCAGCACGACGATGTGCGCGTTGGTGCCGAGGATCTTGTCCTTCAGGTCCTCCTCGAAGCCGGTCATGACAGCGAGGACGATGATGAGCGCCATGACCCCGAGCGCCACGCCGGCGACCGAGATCAGGGTGATCAGCGAGATGAAGGTCGATTTGCGCTTGGCCTTCAGATAGCGCAGCCCTATGAAGAGCTCGAAGGGCATTACTTGACCTCTTTCCGTAACTGCGGGAAGAGGATGACGTCGCGGATCGAGGGGGAGTCGGTCAGCAGCATGACCAGCCGGTCGATGCCGATCCCCTCTCCCGCGGTCGGGGGGAGGCCGTATTCCAGCGCCCGGATGTAATCCTCGTCCATGTGCTGCGCCTCCTCGTCCCCTTTGTCCTTCGCTGCGACCTGGGCCAGGAAGCGCTCCTTCTGGTCGCGCGGGTCGTTCAGCTCGGAGAAGGCGTTCGCCATCTCGCGGCCGGCGCAGAAGAACTCGAAGCGGTCCACGAACTCGGGGTCCTGGTCGCTCTTTCTGGAAAGCGGCGAGACCTCGGTCGGGTAGGAGGTAATGAAGGTCGGCTGAATCAGCTTGGACTCTGCCACCTCTTCGAAGATCTCGGTGATGAGCCTGCCGTAGCCGACGTCCTCGGGGAGCTGCAGGCCGATTTTCTGGGCGTAGGCGTAGGCGAGATCGCGGTCCTCCAGGCCCTTGGCGTCGATGTCGCCGAAGTGCAGGATCGCCTCCTTCACGGTGAAGCGCTGCCAGGGGCGCTGGAAGCTGATGGCCTCCCCCCCGTAGCTGAAATCGAGGGTGCCGAGCAGTTCCTGGGCCACGTGACAGAGGAGCTCCTCGGTGAAGATAATCAGGTCCTCGAAGGTGGCGTAGGCCTGGTAGAACTCCATCATGGTAAACTCGGGG
>DATCHY010000353.1:0-6238 GCA_036508065.1 Geomonas sp.
TTCTGCTTTAGTCATGTCAAACCCTCCTTGGATGTATTAAATTAAAGTCACTATAATCATAAATTTGCAGTTTGCAAGGGTTTTTTTGGCGGCGGCAGCATTTTCTCCAGCATAGGAGCGGTTCTAGCTCGCCTCACCCCCTGCGAAACCCGCCGCAGCAAGGCTTCACTGCCCCGGGCCCCGCGCGCGGGGCTGCGGGCTAAAACTTGTGCAGTATCAGGGGTTTGCCTCGACATCGGCCGGCCCGGCCGTGGGCTCCTGATCGTAACTGGTCGGCTCGGAGCCGCTGATGAAGCATTCCTGGACCGCTCCGGGGCTCCCCTCCCGGGCCAGATGCCCGGTACGCGGGTCGATCAGGGCAAAGGTGACGTTGCCGGGCGTGCTGAAATGCTTGACCGGGACCCCGGCCAGCGCGCGCTGCATGAACTCGGTCCAGATCGGTGCCGCAGCCTGTCCGCCGGAGCCGCCCGAGCCGAGGCTGCGCTCCTGGTCGTAGCCGACCCAGACCCCCGCCACCAGCTGCGGCACATAACCCACGAACCAGGCGTCCTTCATGTCGTTGGTGGTGCCGGTCTTTCCGGCCACGGGTCGGCCCAAGGCCCGGGCCCGGCCGCCGGTGCCGCTCGAGACCACGCTTTCCATGAGGTTGGTCATGATGAAGGCGGTCTCGGGCGAGATGACCGGGATCGCGCTCAGGCCCCCTGCCGGCACCGCCTGCAGGGTCTGCACGGGAGCGGCGTTCTCCCCGTCGGCCCCGTCGGAGGCGCTGGAGACCCTGGTGAAGACCGGGATCTTCGGTGCCGCGACCTCCTCCAGCACCTGCCCGTCACGGTCCAGCACCCGGGTGACGAAATACGGGGTGGTGCGGTAGCCGCCCGAGGCGAACACGGCGTAGGCGCTGGTGAGTTCCATCGGCGTCAGGCTCGAGGAGCCGAGCGCCAGGGTGAGGTTGCCCGACATCGGGGAGGTGATGCCGAGCTTCTTGGCGTACTCGATCGCAGCCGAGACCCCGATCCTCTCGAGGATCTTCACGCTGACCACGTTGATCGACTCGGTCAGCGCCTCGCGCATGGTAACGGGACCGCGGTAGACGTTGTCGTAGTTCTTCGGTTTCCAGGCCTTTTCCTGGCCGCTTTCGTACTCCACCTGGGAGTCGTCGATGATGCTTGCCGTGGTCATCCCGTGGTCCAGGGCCGCGGCGTAGATCACCGGCTTGAAGGCGGAGCCCGGGTTCCTCTTGGCCTGCATGGCGCGGTTGAACTGGCTCTTCTTGAAGTCGTACCCCCCCACCATGGCGCGCACCCCGCCGGTCTGGGGATCGATGGCGATCAGGGCCGCCTGCGCCTCGGGCACCTGGTCCAGGGCGAACACGGCGCCGGCCCGGTTCTGGTCGGGCTCCTTCACCTGGACTTCCAGTACCGCGCCGAGCGCGATCGCCTTCTTGGCACCGGGCTTGCCGTAGCCGTTCACCAGATCCAGCTTCCCGGCCCACTCCATGTTCTTCCTGGGGAGGGTGCCGGTGCGGTCCCCGACCCGCACGGTGAGCTCACGCTTCGCCGGGTCGACCCCGGTCACCACCCCCTGGTAGGTCGAGCCCTGCTTCAGTGAAAGGTAATCTATGCCGTCCTCCACCTTCTTGCAGAAGGAATCCACCTCCCCCTCGCCCAGGTATTTGGCCGCCCCCCGGAAACCCTGCCTCTTGTCGAGCGCCTTCAGCCCGTTCACCACGGAGTCGTAGGCGCCCTTCTGCATCTCGGCGTTCATGGTGGTGTAGATCTTGAGGCCGTCCTTGTAGAGCCGCTCCTCGCCGTACTTCTCCTCCAGTTGCTGCCTGACCTGCTCCAGGAAGTAGGCGGACTGGTCGGCGTTCACCTTCTTCAGCGCGCGGATGACGATCGGCTCCGCCTTGGCGTGGTCCGCCTCGACCTGGGTGATGTACCCCTCCTTCACCATCCTCTCCAGCACATACCCCTGGCGCTCCTTGGCGCGGTCCAGGTGCTTGATCGGGGAGTAGGAGTTGGGCGCCTTGGGAAGCCCCGCCATCATCGCCATCTCGGCCAGGTTCAGCTTGTCCACCTCCTTGCCGAAGTAGGTCTCCGCGGCAAGCTGCACCCCGTAGGCGCCGGCGCCCAGGTAGATCTGGTTCAGGTAGATGTAGAGGATCTCGTCCTTGGAGAGCCGCTCCTCCATCCTCTTGGCGAGGATCGCCTCCTTGAGCTTCCTGGAGAACTTCTTCTCAGGGGTGAGCAGCATGGACTTGGCGACCTGCTGCGTGATGGTGGAGGCACCCTCCTTCTTGCGCATGGAGACCACGTTCTTGAAGGCTGCCCGGAGCACCCCGAGGTAATCAATCCCCTTGTGCTGGTAGAAGTTGGAGTCCTCGGCGGAAACGAAGGCCTGTATCAGGCGTCGCGGGATCTTGTCCACCGCGACCACGGTACGCCGCTCCAGATAGAACTCGCCGACCAGGTTGCCGTCCTCGCCGAACACCTGGGAGAGGATCGGGGGGCGGTAATCGGCCAGGCGATCCACCTTGGGGAGGGCGCCCAGCAGATAGAAGAAGTAGCCTATGAAGGCGAGCAGCAACAGCGTCGCAGACCCGGCCAGAGCTGCGAGAAAAATGTTCTTGCCGGAGTGCGTTGGCAACCTGCGCGGCTTTGCCTTGTATATTTCCATAGCGAGCGGTTCTCCGATGCTTGATAGCGTAACCCTGGCACATTATTCCAAATGGCAGATTATCGCAGATTGCCGCACGAATTCAAGGTTAATGTGCGCCGGCGCCGCCGGGCCGGCAGAGCCGGGAACCCGAAAATGCTCAACTTTAAAAAAATATCCGATCAATTCGAATCTTCCGGTGCAGAAACTCCCTCCCCTTCAGGGTGTATAGACTGGGGACATGGGTAACAGTTGTTCGGGGACATAGGTAACACTTATTATCAAGACACGCCTTTCCAAAAGGAGGGGATTTTGTCTTGGCAAGAGGCGACCAGCGGGAGGCTGAAACTAATGTGAAAAAAATATAAGTATTTCTTGGTGCGTCAGACAAACTCCTGTACTATTCACCGGATTAAAATTACTTGTAGCAGTTCTTTCATTAACAGGAGGATTCAGATGAAGAGAATCATCATACCAATGACAGCGGCTTTGTTAGCGATAGCCGGGACAGCGCTTGCCGCCGAGTTCCAGCCCATGGGGGCGCTCGGCATCGGCGGCGCCGGCGTGGCGCGCACCACCAATGCCTACGCGGCCTATTGGAACCCTGCGGGACTCGCCTTCAACGAGATGACCTTTTCCGTCCCTCTCGACGTCAGCGTCGGGCTGCGGGTCTCCAAAGGGCTCGCCGACAACGTGGACCGGCTGAGCAAATTCACGGAAAAGGGGAACAACGGGGAGCCATCAGTCATCGACCAATTGAAGGACCTGAACACGACCGGATCCAATCCGACGGCCGTGCGCGACATGGTGAACCTGCTGGCAGTCATCGACGACATCAAAGCGCAGAAGGGGACTCTCTCCATCAACGGCAACGCGGTGCTGGCCATGCAGATCAAGCACCTCGCCTTCGGAGCATTCGGAACCATCGAAGGCTTTGCCCAACCGCTCCCCGATCTGGTGAACGTGCTCCCTACGTCAACCGGCGGAACGACCGTCTCCGCCCCGATCGATTTTTACACGGCAGCAGGCTTGCCCCTCGTGCCGCCCGCCACGGCGGGTTACACACCGCGATTCTTCAGCAACGATCAGATTCAGGGGATAGCGAACGTCTTCAGCAATCCCCAGTTGGCCAACCATATCGGCACAGACCAGGCCCTTGCCCTCGCCCAGACCATCGACCAGCAAATGGCGAGCAACCCCAACCCGACCGGTCTGTCCAATAGCGCTATCTACAACACGGTGACGACCGTCCTCAGCGATCAGTTGATAGCCTCGAACACCGGCATCAGCACCAACAACACCATCAACAACAACAAGACCGCCGTTATGGTGAAGAGCCTCGCCTACGTCGAATTCCCCCTCGCCTACGGGCACGCCATAAATCTCGGCGCATACGGGAAACTCGGCATCGGCGGTTCCGTCAAGGTCGTTCAGGGCCGCGTGTACCAATCGAGGCTGCAGCTGATCAACAGCGACAAGTCCGAAAAGTCCAACGATATCCTCAAGAACTTCACCAAGAATTTCGAGGAGAGCACCAGCGTCACCGTTGACCTGGGCGCCCTCTGGAGATACAAGGAGTGGATCAATGTCGGCATCGTGGCCAAGAACCTGACCTCCCCGTCATTCGAATCCCCCAACCTGAAAAACCAGAAGGGAGTCTACGTCGACAACGCCGGCAACGAAGTGCTAATCCCGATCAAGGACGAATCGGTCAAGCTGAAGCCGCAGGTCCGCCTGGGGGTAGCGCTCGATCCCTTGAGGTGGCTCACCATCGCGGCCGACCTCGACCTCACCGACAACGAAACGGTGCTCTCGGGGCTGGGGTACAAGAGCAGGACGCTCGGCGGCGGTCTGGAACTCCACCCCTTCACCTGGTTCAAGCTGCGCGCCGGCATGTACAAGAACCTCTCCAACTCCGAAATCGGCCCGGTGGCGACCGCCGGCCTCACCTTCGGCACCAGATGGGTGAACCTGGAGGTGGACGGAGCCTACGGACTGGAAACGGCCCAGTTTAAAGAGAAGTCCTACCCCAAAGAAGCAAGGGCGCAGGCGAGCCTGAACATCCAGTTCTAGCGTAGCCCGGTTCCGAAGCAACACGCAACCCGATCTGCCAGGCCCAGCGGCCTGGCAGATCTTTTTTTCCCTCCCCCCCCGAAGCTCCCGGCTACGCACGCCATCTCCTCTTCAGACCAATCCCGGCCGCGCCGACTCAGCTTCCTGAGATCTCGGCACCTCCCTCACCCCGACCCTTTCCCGGAGGGCGAGTGAATGTTTGTCCGAGGCGACCTAAAGCTGGCAGGGCCGAACTCGGCGCGACCTTCCTGGCCGGGGCCTAGTGAGGCGAATCATTAACAATTCCCGTTTACTTAGCAGTAACCGCATGCTAAAATCCACGCGCGTCACCCTTCCCACAGCAGCCGTCCTCATGGGCCTAAAAAACCGCATTTCGGCAACACTGCTCGGGTCGGTCTCTGCAAAGCCATCCGCTGCAGCCCAAAAGGACCCTCACCCGGCCTTCGGCCACCCTCTCCCGCAGGGCGAGGGTAAAGCGCAGCTCTGAACTCTGAAATCTTCTGAACCTTAAAGGTATCTGCCATGTCTTTCGACGGCGATTTAGAGCACCTTCCCATTGTTGATGTCATCCAACTGCTGCACGCCACTGGCAAGTCCGGGACTCTGACTCTCAGAAGCCTCAAGGGCGAAAGTCAGCTGGTTTTCAATGCCGGCTACATCGTCAGCGCGAACCACGTCAACAACAGCGTGCGCATCGGTCAGATCCTGCTCGACATGGGGATGATCACGCACGAGGAGCTGGAAAGCGCCCTCCACGAGCAGCAGAGGGCCGGAACGACCAGAAAGCCGATCATCCAAACCATGATCGAGGCGGGAAGAATCCGGACCGAAGATGCCTACCAGGGTCTGGAGGTCCTGATCGAGATGACCATCGTCGAGGTCCTGACCTGGACCCGCGGCTCCTTTTCCCTCGACGTGGACAAGATCTTCGTCTCCGACGAATACCGCTATTTCCCCGAACAGCTCAAACAGGAGCTCCAGCTCAACACCCAGAGCGTCCTGATGGACGCCCTGCGGATCTATGACGAAAGAAAACGCGACGGCACCCTGACGACCGAGGCGATGTTCGGCACACCTCAGGCACCCGCGGCCGGTCCGGCAGGCGGCGACATCTCCGCCGCCGATCTCGGCCTGGACGAGCTCGACACCCTGGAGCGAAGGATTCCGGAGGTCTTCTCCGGGCTCACCGACAGCGTACCCGACACCCCCCGCACCAGGCTGCAGCGGGTTCTCGCCGGAATACCGCCCGAGGAGCAGCAGCGCCTCTTCGGCTACCTGGACGGCCTCACAGGAGCAGCCGTCCTGCCCGGAGACGGCACCGGCGTGATCCTTTTTACCGGCGACAAGCTGGTGCGCGAGTGCGTGGCCGCCGCCTGCGGACCGCGCTTTCTCTGCGCCACCGACGATGAGGCGGGGCTAGATCCCATCATCGACCAGTCCCACTCGAAAGGGATCCAGCCGCTCTTGCTGCTAGATCCGGGGGAGCCCGGCACCCGGAAGGGCGCCCGGG
>DATCHY010000354.1:0-4572 GCA_036508065.1 Geomonas sp.
CTGCTCCGTCCTGCGATTCGGCCAAAAGGCTGAGTGCGTCCCCGAGGATGTAGTCGACCTTGAATCTGCGCCGCGCCTCGGCGATCTCGTCCTGAAGCTGTGCCGGGCCGCACTCCTCGATCCCCGCGGACTGCAGCTCCAGGAACCCGGTGAGCCGCTCCAGGTATTTGCCCATGGTGCCGAGGTTGCTGGAGATGAACCCCATCGGGTTGTTGATCTCGTGGGCGACCCCGGCGGCGAGCTGCCCGATCGAGGCCATCTTCTCCTGCTGCAGCAGCTGCGAATGGGTGGCCTTCAGCTCCTGGTAGGCCTTGGTCAGCTGCTCGGAGACGAGCCTTATCTCGGTCAGGTCGTGCAGGGTGATCACCTCCCCGCGCCCCTCGCCGTAGGGGTAGGTCTTCAGCGTGAGCCAGCGCTGGCTCGGCGCGTGGAAGAGTTCCCCGGAAAACCCTGCGCTGCCGTCGATCTCGAGCCCTGCACCCCGCAGCAGCTCGTGCCAGTCCGTGGAGATCAGCTCCGGGTAGGGGCAGCCGGCGAGCTTCATGAAGGCGCGGTTGCAACGCATGATCCTGCGCTCGCTGTCCACCATGGCGACCATGTCGTCGATGCAGTCCATGGTCTGCTCCCACTCGCGCTTGGCCTGCTCCACCTGGCGGAACAGTTCGGTCAGCTGCTCGTGCTTCAGGACCAGCTCGGCCTGCTTCTTCAGCAGCTGGCGTTCCGCGGTCTTTCTGGAGGTGATGTCCTCCTTCACCCCGAGGTAGTGGCTGGTCGCGCCGTTGTAGTCGGTGATGGGGGAGATGATGGCGCTCTCCCAGAAGAGCGTGCCGTCCTTACGCCGGTTGTGCATTTCGCCGTGCCACTCGCGGCCGGAGGTGATCGCACCCCAGAGCTCCGCGTACACCTGGGGCGGTTGCGCCCCGGACTTGAGGATTCTCGGGTTTTGGCCGATCAGCTCGGCGAGGTCGTAGCCGGTCGTCTGGCAGAATTTGTTGTTTACATACAGCATGACGCCGGTGGGGTCGGTGATGACGATGGAGCTGGCGGTCTGTTCGACCGCCTGGGCGAGGAGGCGCAGCAGCTCCTCCGCACGTGTCCTCGCAGTGATGTCATAGAGGGTCTCGACAACCGCGACCACCTCGCCGTCCCTTTTGACCGGCGCGGCGTCGAAGAAGAGGCGGCGCTCGCGGCCGTTCAGGTTCTGATACCACCCCTCCGCGCGGACGATCCCCTGCATCACCACGTCCCTGTCGAACTCGCTGTAGTAACTGCCGATCTCCGCCGTCCTGTCGTCCAGGACGAGGTCGCCCAGCGTCGGGCGCGGCTCGGGGTAGAAGGGCTGCCACTGGTGGTCGGTACCGAGCATCTCCCCGGCCGGGATGCCGGTAAGCTCGGCGATGGCGCGATTCCAGACGATGACGCGGTGCTTGGTGTCGATGGCGAAGAGCGGGGTCGAGGTGCTCTCCAGCAGGTTTTCGGCAAACTGGCGCCGCTCGTCGAGCCTTCTTTCCCGCAGCATGCCCTGGGAGATGTCGCGGAAACTGCCGCGGACGCCGAGATGTTCGCCGCTTGCGCCGGTTACCTCCTGGCAGGTGTAGTTGAACCAGCGCGCCTCACCACCTTTGGTGACCAGGCGCAGGTCGATCGGCTGGCCGCCCTGCTGCTGGTCCGCGCATCCGCACCGCTCTCCCCAGAGGTCGCTATCCTCCGGGTGAATGATGCTCTCCAGAAGATGTGGCTCCGCCAGGAACTCCCGCTCCGTATAGCCGGTCAGCGCCAGGCAGTTGGAGGATATGTAGCGGATCGAGGCGTCGGGGTTTCTCAGCAGGGCCAGTTCCGGGGTGAATTCGGCCATGATGCGGTGGACTTCCTGGTTCTCCCGGAGCATCTCCTGCTTCCGGTCGGTTTCCCCGGCCTCCCAGGTCATTTTTGTCGTGATGCTCATAATGAATAATCTCCGCACCGCTGTTCCGTTTCCAGGATCGGTTCGAGCTTCGGCACACATCAGGCGGGCGCTTGGTTCCGTCCGTCGGCAAGGGCGGTGCACATACTTATAATGAGTATCGGAAAAAACGGCGATCCCTTGAGGTATTCCGGCGTAACTTGTCAAAATAGTTGGATTAAAATGGTCTTATCTGGGGGCGGGGTTGGTGCTGATCGGATCAGGGGAGGGGCGAGAAAGGGGGGATCGGCTGGTCCGGCCCGGCCGTCGGCAGGCGCGGGATCTCGATCCTCACGCAGGTGCCAGCGGCGTCGCTAGAGATGGAGATGCGCCCGCCGTGTCCGGAGATGAACCTCTCCGCGATGGTGAGGCCGAGGCCGACGTGTCTGTCGGGCGTTTTGGTGGTGAAAAAAGGGTCGAACAGGGAAGGAAGGTGCTCATCGGGTACGCCGGCGCCGCTGTCGGTGATGACGATCTCGGCCAGCTCCGGAGTTGAAACGACAGCCACGCTGATGGTGCCGGGTTCGCTGCCGAGTGCCTCGCAGGCGTTTGTCAGCAGGGCTACCAGCGCGGTGTTCAAAAGCGTCAGCGAGCCGTGGACCGTTATGCCGTACTCCGGCTGGGTCCAGTTGACCTTCGTGCCGGGCGGCGCCAGGGCTGTCAGCATGCCGACCAGCGGCTGCAGCAGGGTGACCAGGTCCAGGTTCGCCATCCCGAGGTTCGCCAGTCCCAGCTCGAGCTGGGCCAGCTGCTGGACGATGAGGGCGATCCGCTGCCCGCCGTCCCTGGTCTCCTGGAGCAGGCAGGGGAGATCCTTGCGGATCTGCCGCATCCGGTGCGTCCGTTCCAGATCGCCGATGGTCGTTTCGAGCCCCGGCTCCAGCCTGCGCAGTTCGAGCGCCAGGTCGTCGGCATAGCGGAAAAGCGCCGCGGAATATCGCTCCAGCGTGGACAGGTTGCTCATGACGAAGCCGAGCGGGTTGTTGATGTGGTGTGCGGCTCCGGCCGCGAGCCTGGCGACGGCACCGACCTTCTCATGCTCGACGAGCTTGCGCTGGGCTCGCTGCAGCTGCGAAAGCGCCGCCTCGGTTTCCTGCCGGGCCTCGGCCAGGGCGCGCTTGTGGCGTGCGTTGCGCACTGCCGCACTGATCCGGGCCAGCAGGTCGATCGCCTGGAACGGCTTCACCACGTAATCGTCGGCCCCCAGGTCGAGCCCGGCGGCGATCTGCTCAAGGGTAGACTGGGTGGTGAACAGGATGATGGAGAAAATGCGTGGTTTGAGTCCGATCGCCTGGAGCACTTCCAGGCCGGACATCTCCGGCATTTCCACATCGAGGAGTACGACGTCGGGAGGGCTTGCCTCAAGCGCGGCCAGGCAGGCGCAGCCGGTCTGCGCTTCCAGAACCTGGTATCCTGCCTGTGTCAGGATTTCCAAGACGTAGCCGCGGATCGATGCGCTGTCGTCCACGACCAGTATGATCGGCTTTCTTTGGCTATTCGTCGCTGTCATGACGGTCGATCCCGAAAAACGCGTGTTAACTCCCGTTGGTGCACGGCGGTCTCCAGGTCTTCAGGGAGAGGCTCCCTGAGCTGTGCCGGCATTAGCTGGTGCGGTTAAAGTGGAAGCCACTGTTACTATTGGCTGACGGGCGGGGGGACTGAAATACTTTTTTTAAAAACGGACCCTCCCGGTTTCATCGCTGGGGGCGTTAAAAGGCCAGTCGTAGTTAAATCTTTCGTAACTGTTCAGCATAGGCAATTTACGTTTAAAATGTAGGGGCGACCCGGTGGGTTGCCCCTACGGGTTTGGAGCAAGTGGAGTTGTGGGCCCTGCTTGTCAGGTGTTTCTCCGGGGACAAGTGCAGTTATTCAGTTTGCCGGATGACATGGAGCGCCGGAAAAGGTATTATCACCCCCTGCAGTGGCCGTTCCCGTTTCTGCGAGATGGACACCGACGGGAGCCCATACGGGGAAATGCCGGGCGCGGCCTCATCAACCGGGGTCAAGCGTAGTGCCGTCTGGTGGACGGGCAAAGCCGCAGCCGCTCGTCGCAGCCAGGCACCACGCGAAAAGCGGCGTAAATCAATAAGGGAGGCAAATCGCAATGAGCATCGAAAAGCAGAATTTGCGGCTGGAGGGGATCTACCCACAGCGCCAGAAAGAGTTCTTTATGCAGCGGATCAAGCTGCCGGCCGGCATCATCAGCTCCGAGCAGGCGCTCAAGGTGGCGGAGATCGCCGAGCGCTTCGCCCGCGGCCTGGCGCACCTCACCACGCGGGGAAGCATCGAGCTGCACTGGCTGACGGAGGCGGACCTCGCCACGGTGGCGGCGCAGCTCGCCTCGGTCGGGCTGGTTGGCCGCGGTGCCTGCGGAGGTGCGGTGCGCGGCGTGGTCTGCGGTTCTCTGGCGGCTGCTGGGGCGCCGGGCCTTGAGGCGCTCTCCCGCAGGATCCATCGCCACTTTACCGGCAACCCGCGCTTTGAAAAGCTCCCCAAGAAGTTCAAGGTCGGCATCGAGGCCGACACCGCCAGCGGCCGCCACCTGATCCAGGACCTGGGGCTCGTTCCGGCGCTCTCCGCGGACGGGAGGGCGCGCTTCGACGTCTGGGCCGCCGGGGGGCTCGGCCGCG
>DATCHY010000355.1:0-3126 GCA_036508065.1 Geomonas sp.
GCGCAAGGAAGCGTTGTTGCAATGGTCGGTTTGAGGCGTTTCTGGAAGTTCGAGGGGAGCTTGAGGCGCGGCTGCAGCCGCTGTATCTTAAAAGGCGGGCGTCCGCAGTCGTTGCACCGCTGGCAAGGTGCGGAGAGAATCGAAGCAACAGCCGAAATTAGGGGGATTGATTTTCCTTGTGCCGCCGGTCGACCGGGTATCTATACGTAGCAGACGCCCCGGCTTCAGCTTCGCAGCGCTTCAAGCCCGGTAATAGCTTCGCTTGCCGGGCGGTCGAGCTCCGAAAGTCTGGAGAGCCGTTTGGAAAGGCAGAGTCCCATCCCGAGCAGTGCCAGTATCAGGCAGACCACCCCTTCCCAACGAAACGAGGTCCAGAACAGCCCGCCGACGGTGCCGGAAACGCTCGACCCGACGTAGTAGCTGAACAGGTAGAGCGAGGCTGCCTGGGCTCTCGCCGTGCGCGCCCTGCTTCCGACCCAGCTGGAGGCGATGGTGTGGGCGCCGAAAAAACCGCAGGTGAAAATGGCGATGCCGCCGACTATGATGCTGACGTCCCCGGAAAGCGTCACCAGCGCGCCCACGATCATGGTGCCGATGGTGAGAAGGAGCATGCGGCTTCTTCCGAACAGCTCCACCTGGCGCCCCACCATGGACGAGCTGAAGGAGCCGAGCAGGTAGACCAGGAATATGTAGCTGACCAGGGAGTGGCTCAGGGAGTAGGGGGGGGCGAGGAGCCTGAAGGTGATGTAGTTGTAGAGCGTCACGAAGCTGCCCATGATGAGGAACGAGATGCCGTACAGATAGAGCAGTCCCGGGTCCTGCAGTTGCTTGAACAGTGAGCTGAACAGGTAGCGTGCCGCGAAGGGGCGCCGGCTGAAGTTCGAGGAGACGGGCAGGGACCGTGCGAAGTACAGGCTGAGGATCAGGCAGACCACCCCGATGCAGCCGAGGGCCGCGCGCCAGGAGACCCACTCGGTCATGTTTGCCGTGAAGATCCGTCCGGTCATGCCGCCGATGGCGTTGCCGCTGATATAGAGGCCGATGGCGGAGCTTAGAGAAGCGGGGGCGATCTCCTCGCTCAGGTACGCCATGGCGACCGCCGGCAGCCCCGCCAGGGCGATCCCCTGCAGCAGCCGGAGGGCGAGCAGCGCAGGGAAACTGTGGGTCAGGGAGCAGAGAAACGCCAAGACCGAGGTCAGCACCAGGGAGGCGACCATGACCCGTTTGCGCCCGAAGGTCTCCGAGAGGGTCCCGGCAAAGAGCATGGCGACGGCCAGGGTGCAGGTGGAAACCGACAGCGGGAGGCTCCCCAGCGCCGCCGGCACGCCGAACTCCCGTGAAAAGACCGGCAGCAGCGGCTGTACGTCGTAGAGGGTGATGAAGGTGACGAACCCTGCTGCAAAAAAGGCGAGGTTGATCTGCCGGTATCTCTTGGTTCCACTCTTGATCGATCCCATGCTAATCACTCCCCGCCGCCGACCAGATTAAGATTAAGATTAAGCAATTATCGTAGGGTGGGCCGCGCCCACCGCTCGCATGCCGGTGGGCGCGGCCCACCCTACGAGCTGCTATCTCTGCCTAGGAATATAACCCTTGCTTCAAGATAAGAAAAATATATAATAATTATTGTTTCAATAAATTTAATTGATGGCAATAAGGCCGACCAATGGATGTGCGACAGCTGAAATATTTCCTGGAGGTTGCCCGGGTGAGCAACTTCACCAAGGCGGCGGAGGCGCTCCGTATCGCCCAGCCCGCCATCAGCATGGCGATCAAGAAACTGGAGCAGGAGCTGGAACTGGTCCTTTTCAACCGGCAGGACAAGAAGGTATCGCTCACCGCGGAAGGAGAGATCTTTCTGCCGCATGCGCGGCGGGTCATCGACGACCTGAAGGCGGCCGAGCAGGAGATGGGAGAGCTGCGGGGGCTCACGAGAGGTGAGGTGAGGATCGGCATTCCCCCCATGATCAGCGCCTACTTCTTCCCCGACATCATCAGGGATTTCAAGAGGAATTACCCGGAGCTGCACCTCTCCGTCTACGGCGAGGGTGCCGGCAGGATCCAGAAGATGATCGGCCAGGGGGAGCTTGACATGGGGGTCGTCGCCGGCGGGAGCTTTCCGGACACGCTGGAGGTGCGCCATTTCCTGCGGGAAGAGATCGTGGTCTGCGTCCCGCTGGACCATCCCTTCGCCGGGAGACTTTCGGTGAGCCTTGCCGAGTTCATCGGGGAGCCGCTGGTGTTCTACAAGGAGGGGTACTACATCAGGGAGTTTTTCCTCGAGGCGCTGAAGGAGACCGGGGCCGCGCCGAACATCGTTTTTGAGACGAACCTCTTTTCGCTGGTCAAGTCGCTGGTGAGAAACGGGATGGGCATCTCGATCTTCCTCAGGATGGTGGTCAGCGCCGACCCGGATCTTGCCGCGGTGTCGTTCGATCCGCCGCTCTATCTCGATCTGCTGATCGCCTGGAAAAAGCATCTCTACCTGTCACGCGCGAACCGTGCCTTCGTCGAATTCCTGCTGCAGCAGATCGGGGCCAGGAGCTAGTGGCTGGGGACTAAAACAGTATCTGCAGCCTTTTCGACGCACCTTCATCCTTTATCCAGAGCAGGGTCTTTTTGGAGCGGGTACACCAGTTGCGTACATCCTTTTCGAATGTCGGGCAATCGGCGATGACCTCCAGAACATCTCCCGGCTTCAGCTTGACCGACATGACCGTGATCTTCAGTGTGGGCTGCGGGCATCTGAGACCTCGGGCATCGAGTTGTGAAACTGCCATTTTTGTTTCCTCGTTTTAATGGTTCGTGATTGTATCGACGCCGTTTATTGCGCGTCACGCATGGCTATTGCTCCGTGTCTTCCTGTGACAGCCGAAGCGGCCCGAGTTTCCTGACCGTTTCTACCATTTCGCCGATGACACTGTTGAACTTTTCTCCCTCGCAGGCCGATACATAATCCAGTCGGCAGCGCTCTTTTCCGATCCCCATCTGTTCCAGTATCAGGTTCAGCATGGTGTGCCGATGCAGAGCTCGGTAATTTCCTTCCTTGTAGTGACAGTCGCCGGGGTGACAGGCCAAAATGATAACACCGTCAGCTCCCTTTGTATAGGCAGAGAGGATGAATTG
>DATCHY010000356.1:0-2380 GCA_036508065.1 Geomonas sp.
CTCAACGACTCAACGACTCAACGACTTAACGACTCAACGACTCAACCGCCTCACCGATTCCCGCTTTTCTATTGCGCCCCCCAGCCAAAATCTGTATCTTCAAAGACCATGCAAAGCTCTTTTTCAAATCATGCCATACAGCAGCTCCGCGCGGCCATCAATGACGCTGAAGGCAACGAGGTTTTTTTCCTGGGACGCACCGACGAGGCACGTCTCGTTATAGAGGTCGAACCGCTTGCCCGCGGCAACCGTGACGCCGTTGCCGCCATCATGATCGCCGCGTCCTTCGGCGACGTGGTTATCCATAACCACCCCTCCGGCCAGCTCACCCCTTCTCAGGCTGACATCGAAATCGCCTCGCTCCTCGGCAACCAGGGGGTGGGGTTCTACATCGTGGACAACTCCGGCGAGCGCTGCTACCAGGCGGTCTCCCCCTTCGCCCGCAAGAGCGTGGAGCGGCTCTCCTACCCGGAGATCGAGCGCTTCTACGCCCCGGACGGAGTCCTGTCCCAGGCCCTGCCGGGTTACGAGCACCGGCCCGAGCAGACCAAGATGGCGCTCAACCTGGCGGAAGCCTTCAACGAGGAACGGGTCGCCGTCGTCGAGGCGGGAACCGGCACTGGCAAGTCGCTGGCCTATCTCCTACCGGCGTCGCTTTGGGCTGTCAGGAACAAGGAGCGGGTGGTGATCTCGACCAACACCATCAACCTCCAGGAACAGCTGATACAAAAGGATATCCCCTTCCTCCAGCAGCATGCCGAGCTCAAGTTCCGGGCGGTGCTGGTGAAGGGACGCGGCAACTACCTCTGCCTGCGCAAGCTGCAGATGAACGCCTCCGACGCCTCGCTCTTCAAGGACGACACGGCGCAAGAGCTGGACGCGATCGTCGCCTGGAGCAAGAAGACCGAGGACGGCTGCCGCAGCGACCTCTCCTTCATCCCGAAGGACGAAGTCTGGGAGGAGCTCTGCTGCGAGTCGGACCAGTGCGGGCGCGTGAAGTGCCCAAGCTACCCGCGCTGCTTCTTCTACAAGGCGCGGCGCGAGGCGGCCGGCGCCGATCTGCTGGTGGTGAACCACGCCCTGCTCCTCGCCGACCTCGCCGTGCGTCAGGAAACCGGCTACGATTCGACCGCCATACTTCCCCCCTTCACCCGGCTGATCTTCGACGAGGGGCATCACCTGGAGGATGTGGCGACCAGCTTCCTCTCCAGCCAGGTCTCCCGCCTGGGACTCATGAAGCTGCTCGGCAAGCTGCAGCACCCGCGAAAGGCGCACCGCGGCATCCTGCCCCAGTTGTCCACCCAGCTCTCGGCAGCCGTTCCCGAGGCGCAGGACGACCTCTACATGGAGATCGCCGCAGTCCTAGAGGGGAGGCTGATCCCGAAGCGGGCCGCGGTGGCGGATGTTGTGGCACGCGGCATGGACGCCATCGGGGAAGCGCTCTTGAAGAGGCTGAAAAAGGAGGGGGCCGAGCAGAAACTCCGGGTCACCCCTTCCGTCTACGCCTCGCCGCTCTGGCCCGAGGTCGCGGAGCAGGTGGAAAAGATGGCCAAGGAACTCGCCGACTACGCCGGCGCCATGCAGGCCTTCCTGAAGGGGTGCGACAAGCTCTCGGACAAGGTACTGGAGAAGCTCGCTGGCCCGCTCACCGACCTGAGAGGCGCCAAGGGAAGGATCGAATCTACCGTGGAGGCGCTGCGCTTCTTCACCTCCCGCGAGGAGGGGTACTGCCGCTGGTTCGAGCTCAGAAAGGGGCCGCTGGTAAAGCTCTGTTCCTCGCCGCTTGAGGTCGCCGAATCGATCAAGAAGGCGATCCTGGATCGGTTTAAGACGGTGGTGATAACCTCGGCAACGCTGGCCGTCGGTGAAAAATTCGACTTCCTGAAACGAAGGGCCGGCATCGGACTGCTCGCGAAAGAGAGGGTGAGCGAGTTGCTGCTTCCCTCCCCCTTCGATTATGCCAGGCAGGCCTTCGTCGGGGTCCCCTCCGACATGCCCGAGCCCACCTCTGCGCTCTTTGAGGCGCGCCTTTGCGAGCATCTGCTGAAGGCCCTGAAGATCTCCCAGGGACGCGCCTTCGTCCTGTTCACCTCCTACGACCTGCTGACCCGGGTCTGTAACCGTCTTGCCGAACCTCTCAAGGCCGCGGGGCTCACGCCGATGCGCCAGGGGGAGACCAACCGCCACCTGCTCCTCTCCAGGTTCAGGACAGCCGTCAATCCGGTCCTCTTCGGCACCGATTCATTCTGGGAGGGGGTCGACGTACAGGGCAAAGGGCTGGAACTGGTTGTCATAACGAGGCTTCCCTTCCGCGTCCCGACCGAACCGATCCTGGAGGCGCGGGCCGAGCATATCGCGGCAACCGGAGGGGACCCGTTTA
>DATCHY010000357.1:0-7627 GCA_036508065.1 Geomonas sp.
AACGATTACCGTGACGGCGGCGGGCGAACCGGTCATAAACGGTCATCCCAACGAATTCTCCCAGGTGATACTCAACATCCTGTTCAATGCCAGGGACGCCTTCCTGGCACGCGGGGATGACAGGCCGAGGGCGATTGCCATCGAGATCTTCAGCCAGGGGGATAAAACCGTCGTCACGGTCGCCGACAACGCGGGCGGCATCCCCGAAGCGATCCTGGACAAGATCTTCGATCCGTACTTCACCACCCGGGGGCCGGAGCAGGGGACCGGCATCGGTCTCTACATGTCGAAAATCATCATCGAGAAGAACATACCGGGGAGGCTTTCCGTGCGCAACACCGCCGAGGGCGCCGAATTCAGGATCGAGGTGTGAGAGGCAGAGGCAGGGGCTGGGGGCTGGAAGGAGATTCAACCATGAAACATAGCTGTCGTCTTCTCCTGGTGTCATTAACGGTTTTCGTCATATCCGCTTGTTTCCCCGGAAGGTTTGGGTCCCGGAATGCCTGTTACGCAGCTGAACCCTATACCTTCGGGGTTGTCCCCCAATTCGAACAACGCAAACTGCACGCTATCTGGAAACCGATCATCGATGAGCTGGGGAAGCGAACGGGGCTTTCCTTCAGGCTGGTTTCCACATTAAAGATCCAGGATTTTGAAAAGGAATTCGTCGCCGGCCGCTTCGATTTTGCTTACATCAATCCCTATCATGTAGTAAAAGCTGCTAAATCAATTGGTTATATCCCGCTTGTTGCCGACAGCACACCCTTGCGCGGCATTCTTGTGGTGCCAAGGAAGAGCTCGATAACGACACTGACGGAGTTGAACGGTAAGCTCGTAGCCTTCCCTTCGCCCAACGCGCTGGGGGCCGCTCTCCTGATGCGGGCAGATTTGGAACGGTTGTATCATGTCACGGTGAAGCCCCTCTACGTCAAGACGCACAGCTCCGTCTACCTGCACGTTGTCCAGGGATTGGCCGTCGCCGGGGGAGGAGTCGAAAAGACCCTGTGGGAACAGAAGCAGGAAATCCGCGATGCCCTGAGGGTGATCTATACGACCCGCAGCATGCCGTCTCATCCTGTTGCGGCCCATCCGCGGGTACCGAAGGAACACCGTGAAAAGGTGCGTCAAGCCCTTCTGGACATGGACAAAACCCCCAGCGGCAGAGAACTGCTGTCCAAGGTCCCAGTTAAACAGCTGATCGCTGTTACGATGAAGGATTACAGTAAACTGCTCGATTGGGGGTTGGATGCCTATTGGGACGATTTCTGGAGAGAGGAATGAACCCTATGGGACTGCGCGCCAAGATACTGCTACCCCTTGTATTTTTCAGCGCTCTGTTCCTGGCGTATCTGTACGGATACTGGATTCCGCAACTGCAAACCAGGTTGGAGTCGGAATACCGGCAATCGGTCGAGCGGCACCTGGACAGCGTCGCGCAAGGTGTGATTCCCCTGTTGCTCGGGCATCAACTCGACACCGTTTATGAAAACATGGATACCCTGATGAAGAGAAACGGGGACTGGATCAGCATCAGACTGATCGACGCCCAGGGGAAGTTGATCTACCCCCTTCAGACTTCACCCCCGGAACACGAAGCGCATTCAAGACGGGATGTCCTCACGGTGCAGTATCAGATGAACTACCTCGACCAGAATCTGGGGAAAATCATCCTCAAGATCGATCTCGCTCCCCGGCTCTCCTCCATGAGCACCTGGTACCGAAACCTCGCCACGGCTCTGGTTGCCATGATTTTTTGTTATTTCCTTTCCATTGGAATCATCGTGGAAAGGATAGTGAGACAACCGGTAAACTTGCTGGCGAAAGCGTCAGAGAAGCTAGCCGAGGGGGTTTTCGACATGCCCCTCCCTAAGGTTAGAGATGATGAGGTCGGTACCCTCACAACCAGTTTTGCACGCATGCGTGACTCCATCCGCGACTACCAGGAAGAACTGGTCGAGAGAAACAGGGAGATCGTCAAATTGTCCCATGCCGTGGAACAGAGCCCTGTTTCGATCATGATTACCGACACGCGAGGCAACATCGAGTTTGTCAATCCGAACTTCACCCAGACAACTGGCTATGAGCCGGACGAGGTGATGAACCGTAATCCTCGCTTCCTGCAATCGGGTAACACGTCTCCCGCGGAATATGAACAGATGTGGGCGACCATCGTCTCCGGCAAAGTCTGGCGCGGAGAATTGTGCAATAGGAAGAAGAATGGAGAACAGTTCTGGGAATCGGTATCCATCTCGCCGATCCTGGATGAAAACGGGGCTATAAGCTCCTACCTCGCAGTTAAGGAGGACATTACCGGGCGTAAACGCCGGGATGAAGAGATCAGCCAACTTGCGGCCATCGTCCAGTCTTCCGACGATGCCATCGTCGCCAAGGACTTGAACGGGGTCATCCTTTCCTGGAACAGGGGGGCGGAGCGGATCTACGGCTACAGCGCCGAGGAGGCCGTAGGGAAATCGGTATCGATGCTGATCCACCCCGATCACCCGGATGAGCTGGCGGAGATCACCACTCACCTCAAACGGGGAGAGGGGGTCGAACACTACACGACGAAGCGGCTTCGAAAGGACGGTCAACGGATCTCCATATCGCTCACGGTCTCTCCCATCTTGGATAGGGCGGGGAACGTGGTGGCGGCCTCGTCCATCGCCCGCGACATCACCAGGCAGGCGAATGCCGAGGAAGCGCTCAGAAAGAGTGAAATGGAGCTCAAGGAGGCGCAGCGGATAGCTCAGATCGGAAGTTGGGATTGGGATGCGACCACCGACACCATCGCCTGGTCTGAAGAGTATCATCGTATTTACAATGTCGATCCGAATGTGCCAGCGCCCAACTATCGGGAGCACCTGAAGATGTACACCCATGAAAGCGCCGAGTGGCTTGCTGCAGAGGTTGCAAAAACCATGCAAACCGGCCAACCTTACGAACTGGAATTGGAGCTGGCCAATCCCGATGCCGACAGGAGATGGATCTTTACCCACGGAGAAGCCAAATATGATGCCGACCGGCAGATTGTGGGACTTCACGGCACTTCCCAGAACATTACCCCGCGAAAGCTCGCGGAGATGGAAATTCTCAGGCTCAATGCCGACTTGGAACAGCGGGTTCTCGAACGGACCAACGAGCTGGAAAAAACCTATCACGAGCTCGAGAAGGAAACCGCGCAGCGGCTCCTGGCGCAGGAGGATCTGCACGAAAAGGAGCGCATGCTGCTGCAGCAGAGTCGCCTGGCCGCGCTCGGTGAAATGATCAGCAATATAGCCCACCAGTGGCGCCAGCCGCTCAACGAGCTGGGGCTCATCGTCCAGGAATTGCCGATGATGTACGAAAAGGGGAACCTCGACCGGGACTACCTCAAGGCAAGCGTCGCCAAGTTCATGAAACTGCTCTCGCACACGTCGAGAACCATCGACGATTTCAGGAATTTCTTCAAGCCGGACCAGGAAAAGGTCACCTTCAAGGTGCGAGAGGCGGTCGAGAAAACCCTTTCCCTGGTCGAGGAGAGTTTCAGGCAGCTGCAGATAACGATCACCGTGACGGCGGCGGGCGGACCGGTCATAAACGGTCATCCCAACGAATTCTCCCAGGTGATACTCAACATCCTGTACAATGCCAGGGACGCCTTCCTGGCAGGCAAGGACGACAGGCCGAGGACGATTGCCATCGAGATCTTCAGCCAGGGGGGTAGGGGCGTCGTCACGGTCGCCGACAACGCGGGCGGCATCCCCGAAGAGATCCTGGAGAAGATCTTCGATCCGTACTTCACCACCCGGGGGCCGGAGCAGGGGACCGGCATCGGTCTCTATATGTCGAAGATCATCATCGAGAAGAACATGCCGGGGAGGCTGTCCGTGCGCAACACCGCTGAGGGCGCTGAATTCAGGATCGAGGTGTGAGGAGCGACCGAGGGGACACTCAGGCGTTGTGGTTCCGGCGATACGTGGAAGAGGACGATATGATGGAGACCGTTCGCAATAGGCACGCTACGCCTCTCATTTTGCTTCTGAAAATGACACTGATCATGCTTGCCCTCCTGGCAGGCGCCGGCTGCGCACGGGAGCCGGAGACGCCGCTTCGGGTCGGCACCAACGTCTGGCCGGGTTACGAGCCCCTCTACCTGGCGCGCGAGTTGGGCTATTACCCGCCGGGAAGCGTAAAGCTGGTGGAATACAGTTCGGCTTCCGAGGTGATCCGGGCCTTTCGCAACGGCGCGGTCGACGCGGCAGCCCTGACCCTCGACGAAGTGCTCCTGTTGGCCGAAACGATATCCGACTTGAGCGTCGTCCTGGTCCTGGACTTCTCCCACGGCGCCGACGTCATCCTGGCGCAACCGGCGCTGTCAAGCCTGCGCGACCTGAAGGGGAAACGGGTGGGGCTGGAAACGACCGCCCTCGGCGCTTATGTCCTGACCCGGGCGCTCCAGAGCGTGAACATGACGCCCAATGACGTGCGCACGGTTTCGCTGGAGGTCTTCGAACACGAGCGGGCGTTCAAGGAGCGGCGCGTGGATGCCGTGGTGACCTTCGAGCCGGTCCGGACCAGGCTCCTGGCAGCCGGCGCGCGGCAGCTGTTCGACAGCAGCCGGATCCCCGGGGAGATCGTCGACGTTCTCGTTGTCAGACGCACGTTATCGGCAAAGCACGGGACAGAGATCAGCCGGCTGGTACAAGGCTGGTTCAGGGCCCTGGACTTCATCCGGAAAGACCGGAGCCGGGCGGCTTCACTTATGGCTCAGAGGGAACGGCTCAGTGCCGATGAATTTCTGAAGGTGCTCCAGGGCTTACGCCTCCCTGATGTTGAGGAGAACCGCTCCATGCTCGCCGGTCCAGCCCCGGCAATCATACCCACATCCCAAAAGCTCGGCCAGGTGATGCTGGCCAACCGGCTGATCGAGCGACCGCCGGAGGTGAAGGGGCTGTTCGACGGCAGCTTTGTCAAGGGTGCCAGGCCATGAACCTTTTCACGAGGTTTCCCATACGCCGGACCATTCCGCTCTGTTTGCTCTTGGGCGCCCTCCTGGCTGAAGGGTACACTATGAAGTACAACCAGAACCTGGCCGACGCCGAGGAAGAGAAAGAGGCGCTTGCCTTCGTAACTCAGGACATGACCCAACTGCAGGAAAACATCGGCAACCGCCTGCGCATGGGCGATTGGGAGGGGGTCCAGTCGGCGATTGTCACCAGGGGATCGAACCGGAACGTTACGGTTGCCGTGCTGGCTGACGATGCCGGGACCGTCATCGGCTCCACCAGCCTGAAACTCATCGGGGTCTCCATCAGCCAGGCCTTGCCCGATGTGGATGCCGCATTGCTGAGGGAAGTCGGCGCGACCTTGACCGGCAGGGTTTTCCTGTCTCACGACCGCAAGCTCGTCACCGCCTGCTATCCGGTCATCCTCGGCGCAAAGGGAGGGGATATCCGGCCGCACCGGGTGGGGATAGTGTGCCTGCGCTATGACCTGACCTACGCCAAGGCACGCCGGCGCCATGAGTCGGAGCGCCAGGCGCTTGTCATGGCAGGGTTTTACGCCGGCGGCTTCCTGCTGCTCGGCCTTTTGCTCCATCTGGTTCTCACGAGGAGGGTCGGTCGGCTGGTTTCGGCGGCAAGGCGGATCGCCGCCGGAGACCTCTCCGCTCAAACAGGCTTGCAGGGGAAGGATGAGCTTGCCCAGATCGGGGGGGCCTTCGACCGGATGGCAGGGGAGATCGCCAGAGGTCACGTGGCGTTGCAAAAAGCAGCGGTCGAGTACCGGATCGTAGCCGACAACACCTATGACTGGGAATTCTGGCTGAGTCCGGCAAACGAGTTCATCTACATCTCTCCGTCCTGTAAACGTATCACCGGTTACGATGCGGACGAGTTCCGTGCCGACACTGGTCTGATGGAGCGCATCGTCCACCCGGACGACCGGTCACGCTTCGATGACCACCGCTGCGCCGCGCTCCAGCGAATGTTGCCTGGGGAGCTTGAATACCGGATTGTCCGCCCCGATGGAACCATCCGGTGGATTGACCATGTGTGCCAGCCTGTGTTCAATGAAAAAGGAGACTTCCTGGGGACGCGGGCAAGCAACCGCGACATCAGCGAGCGGAAGCTGGCCGATGAGGCACTGCATCGGTTGAATCGCGAACTGCGAGCCATCAGCAAATGTAACCAGCTTCTGATCCGGGCTGAGGACGAGCAGACCCTGCTCAACGACATCTGCCGTATCGTTTGCGACGAGGCCGGCTACCGCATGGCCTGGGTAGGGTATGCCGAAAAAGATGAAGCCAGGACCATACGCCCTGTCGCCTGGGCCGGGGCCGAGGATGGGTATCTCGAACAGGCTGGGCTCATCTGGGCCGACACGGAACGGGGGGGCGGCCCTGCAGGAGTAGCAATCCGAAGCGGAGAGAGCGCCTGCATCCAGGATTTCACTACCGACCCCAAAGCCGCCCCTTGGCGGGACAGTGCCTTGCAGCGAGGCTGTCGCTCCGTTATCGCCCTGCCGCTCAAAGACGAAGACGCCATCACCTTTGGACTACTCTGTATCTATTCCACAAAGCCAAATGCCTTCACCCCAGACGAAATACGTCTCCTGGAAGAACTGTCAGGCGATCTGGCGTTCGGCATCATGGTCCTGCGCGCCCGCATCGAGCGCAAGCGGGCGCAGGAGAAGGAACACCTGCTGAGCGCCATCGTCCAGTCTTCCGACGATGGCATCGTCGCCGAGGACCTGGACGGGATCATCCTCTCCTGGAACAGGGGGGCGGAGCGGATCTACGGCTACAGCGCCGAGGAGATCATAGGGAAATCGGTAGCGATGGTTATCCCCCCCGATCACCCGGATGAGCTGGCGGAGATGCTTACTCACCTCAGACGGGGAGAGGGGGTCGCACACTACACGACGGAGCGGCTGCGAAAGGACGGTCAACGGATCTCCGTATCGCTCACCGTTTCTCCAATTTTGGATGGGGCGGGGAACGTCGTGGGGGCCTCGTTCATCGCCCGCGACATCACCGGGCAGGTGCATGCCGCGGAAGCGCTCAGAAAGAGTGAAATGGCGCTCAAGGAGGCGCAGCGGATAGCTCAAATCGGGAGCTGGGATTGGGACGCAACAACCGATACCTTCACATGGTCTGAAGAGTATCATCGTATCTACAATGTCGATCCGAATGTGCCATCGCCCAACTATCTGGAGTACCTGAAGATGTACACCCATGAAAGTGCCGAGCGGCTTGCTGCAGAGGTGGCAAAAACCATGCGAACCGGCCAACCTTACGAGCTGGAATTGGAGCTGGCCAATCCCGATGCCAACAGGAGGTGGATTTTTGCCCGCGGAGAAGCCAAATATGATGCCGATCGACAGATTATGGGACTTCGCAGCACTGCCCAGAACATTACCGAACGAAAGCAGGCGGAGGCGGAAATTCTTAGACTCAATGCCAACTTAGAACAGCGGGTTGTTGAACGAACCAACGATCTGGAGACGAAGCGGACCGAGCTGACGGAGAGCCAGAAAGCATTGATGAATATCGTGGAGGACCTGAACCAGAAAACCGGGGCGCTGGAAGATGCCAATGCCAAGCTGCAGGAACTGGAGCGCCTCAAGTCCATGTTCATCGCATCCATGA
>DATCHY010000358.1:0-5486 GCA_036508065.1 Geomonas sp.
ATCGACAACCGCGGCAGCCATTTCTACCTCGCCACCTACTGGGCCGAGGCGCTCGCCGCTCAGACCAAGGACAAGGAACTGCAGACCCGTTTCGCCAAGGTCGCCAAGCAGCTGCAGGAGAACGAGGAGAAGATCAACGCCGAGCTGATCGCAGCTCAGGGCAAGCCGGTCGACATGGGCGGCTACTACCATCCGAGTGATGCCAAGACGGAAAAGGCCATGCGCCCGAGCGCAACCCTGAACGCCATAATCGACGCCATTAACGCTTAATTTTTGCTGCACCTGGTATACAACCCCATTCAATACGGAGGATGAAAACATGGCACGTAAGAAAATCTCACTCATCGGTGGCGGACAGATTGGCGGCGTACTGGCACAGCTCTGCGCCCTGCGCGAACTCGGCGACGTAGTTCTTTTCGACATCGTCGAGGGGCTTCCCCAGGGGAAGATGCTCGACATCGCCGAGGCCGCTCCCGTTGACGGATTCGACGTCAACCTGAAGGGGACCAACAGCTACGAAGACATCAAGGGCTCCGACGTGATCATCGTTACGGCAGGCCTGCCGCGCAAACCGGGCATGAGCCGCGACGACCTGATCGAGGTCAACTCCAAGATCATGACCGCCGTCGCCGAAGGGATCAAGGCCAACGCACCCGGCGCCTTCGTCATCGTCATCTCCAACCCGCTCGACGCCATGGTAACCCTGTGCCAGAAAGTCACCGGCTTCCCGCACAACCGCGTCATCGGCCAGGCCGGCGTGCTCGACTCCGCACGCTTCCAGGCCTTCATCGCCTGGGAACTGGGCGTCTCCGTGAAGGACGTGAACGCCATGACGCTGGGCGGCCACGGCGACGACATGGTCCCCCTGGTGCGCTATGCTTCCGTGAACGGGATCCCGGTCATGGAGCTGCTCGAGAACAAGTACAAGAGCAAGGCCAAGGCAACCGAAGTCATGGCTGCCATGGTGAAGAGGACCCGCGGCGCGGGCGGCGAGGTCGTGGCCCTGCTGAAAACCGGTTCCGCCTTCTACTCCCCGGCTTCCTCGGCAATCGCCATGGCTGAAGCGGTCCTCAGGGACCAGAAGCGCGTGCTCCCGGCCTGCGCCCACCTGAACGGCGAGTTCGGCGTCAAGGGCTTCTACGTCGGCGTTCCCTGCGTGCTGGGTGAAGCCGGTGTCGAGGCGATCCTCGAGTTCAAACTCGACGCTGAAGAGCAGGCCATGATGGACAAGTCCGTGGCAGCGGTAAAAGAGCTGGTCGGCAGCATGAAGTAACCAGTCGCATTCGATGTGCCCGGGGTAAGGAGGGTCTCCCCTTCTTACCCCTTTTTTGCGACAAAATGCCGGAATGCCGCAGGTTGCGGCAGGCTGCGGCAGTACATGCTTGCATTCAGTATACAAAATATGTTATAAAACCGCATTTGCCAGCCCCGTGAACGGGCATTTATGTAAAAGGAGCTACCTGGATGGAGAAAAAACTGCCTACAATCGAGATCATCGAGAAGTACTGCAAAGGGTGCCACATCTGTGTTGAGTTCTGCCCGACCAAAGTCTTGGAGATGAAGGGTTTTGTCGCGAGCGTCAAGAACCTTGAGGCCTGCATCAAGTGCATGCAGTGCGAACTGCGTTGCCCTGATTTTGCAATCAAAGTGACAGCTTAATTATTTTTTAGGAGGTATTGAAAGTGGCTAACAAAGTTGCATTCCTTCAGGGGAACGAAGCTGCCGCACAGGGTGCACTGTACGCCGGCTGCACATTCTTCGGCGGTTATCCCATCACTCCGTCCACCGAGGTGGCCGAGGTGTTGTCCATTGAGCTCCCGAAGATCGGCGGAAAGTTTATTCAGATGGAGGACGAGATCGGCGCGATGGCTGCCGTCATCGGTGCTTCCCTCACCGGCGCCAAGGTGCTGACCGCGACCTCCGGTCCCGGCCTCTCCTTGAAGCAGGAGCTGATCGGTTATGCCTGCATCGCCGAGACCCCGGCCGTCATCTACAACGTCATGCGTGGCGGTCCCTCCACCGGCATGCCGACCGGTCCTTCCCAGTCAGACGTCATGTGCGCCAAATGGGGCACCCACGGCGACCACGCCGCCATCTGCCTGGTCCCGGCCTCCGTGCAGGAGATCTTCGAGGAGACGGTGCGCGCCTTCAACCTGGCCGAGAAATACCGCATGCCCGTCATGATCATGCCTGACGAGATCGGCGCCCACATGCGCGAGCGGATCGTCTTTCCTGAGCCCGGCGAGCTGGAAGTCATCAACAGGACGGCGCCGTCGGTATCCCCGGCTGACTACAAGCCGTACGACACGCGCTTTGGCGACGTGCCTCCCCTGGCCGCATTCGGCTCCGACTACCGCTTCCACGTGACCGGCCTCAACAAGGCCGAGGACGGCTTTCCGACCACCAAGGCATCCCTCGTGCAGGCCGAGGAAGAGCGCCAGATCCGCAAGGTCGATGCCAACATCGACGATATCGTCACCTTCGAGGAGTACCTTCTGGACGACGCGGAGGTAGCCATCGTAGCTTTCGGCTCCACCTCGCGCTCCGCAAGGTTCGCCGTGAACGAGGCTAGAAAGGCGGGGATCAAGGCAGGCATGTTCAGGATCAAGACCTTCTGGCCCTTCCCGGACAAGCAGATTGCCGCCCTGGCTACCAAGGTGAAGGCGATCATCACCCCCGAGATGAACCTCGGTATGTGCACCGGAGAGGTGGTCCGCTGTGCTGCAGGCAACGCGCCGGTATCCGGCATATTCCGCGTTGACGGCGAGCCGATCAACCCGGGGCAGATCCTCGAAAAGATCAAGGAGGTTATGTAACATGTCTTTTGATTACGATAAATACCTGCGTCCCGGGAAACTGCCGCATATCTGGTGCCCCGGCTGCGGTCACGGCATTGTCATGAAGGGTCTGATCCGGGCTATCGACACCCTGGGTCTGGAGAAGAACAACACCGCGATCGTCTCCGGCATCGGCTGCGCCTCGCGTCTCCCCGGCTACCTCGACTTCTGCACGCTGCACACGGCACATGGCCGCGCCGCCGCGTTTGCGACCGGCGTCAAGATGGCGAAGCCCGAGATGAACGTGATCCTGGTCGGCGGCGACGGCGACGGCACCGCGATCGGCGGGAACCACTTCATCCACGCCTGCCGCAGAAACATCGACATGACCTACATCATCATGAACAACAACATCTACGGGATGACCGGTGGGCAGTTCTCCCCCTGCACGCCGACCGGCGCCAAGGCCTCCACCACCGTCTACGGCAACCCGGATCCGGCTTTCGACGTGGCGAAGCTTGCCATCGGCGCCGGCGCCACCTTCGTGGCCCGTGGCACCGCCTATCACGCGAACCAGATCGACAAGCTGATCGTCGAGGCTGTGCAGCACAAAGGGTTCTCCGTCGTGGAGATTCTGGACGACTGCCCGACCACCTACGGCCGCCGCAACAAGTTCAAGTCGGTCATCGAGATGATGAACCGCCTGAAAGAGGTTACCGTTTCCATCAAGGCCGCCGAGAAGATGACCGCTGAGCAGTTGACAGGCAAGATCATCACCGGCGTCCTTTACAAGGAAGATAGGGGCACTCATTACACCGCCGAATACGCCAAAGTCATAGAGCGCGCCAAGAAAGCATAAAGGAGAAGATCAGATGTCACAAAGATATGAAATCAGATTTTCCGGGGCTGGCGGGCAGGGGCTCATCCTTGCAGGCGTCATCATGGCTGAAGCCGCCTCGATCTATGATGGCAAGCAGGCCGTCCAGTCCTAGAGCTACGGCCCTGAGGCGCGTGGTGGGGCGTCCAAGTCGGAAGTCATCATCTCCGACACCGCCATCGACTACCCGAAGGCAACCGTGGTCGACGCCCTCCTGGCGCTGACCCAGGAAGCCGCCGACAAGTACTCCCACGACCTGAAGGAAGGCGGGGTGCTCCTCATCGATTCCGACATGGTGAAGAACATTCCGAAGGGCAACTTCAAGACCGTTGCCTTCCCGATCATCAACACGGCGAAGAACGACGTGGGCCGCGAGATCGTCGCGAACATCGTGGCGCTGGGCGCCATGGTGGCACTGACCAAGGTCGTCACCAAGGAAGGGGCCGAGAAGGCAGTTCTCGCCCGCGTTCCCGAGGCGTTCATGGAGCTGAACAAGAAGGCGTTCCAGACGGGCTACGACAAGGCTATCGCAGCAATGGCCTAGTCGAACCCCTTGATTGACAGTAGCAGGAAAAGGCCCGGTGATGTTCTCGCCGGGCCTTTTCCGTTGTGCCGGGAAAAAGGGGGCAGGCCTGGAATGTGCGGTTGCGCGTTTTACTACTCACTGTTGCGGGTGGTGCGCTTGCCCGCTTTGCAATGGGGTGGAGGGGGGATTCGCCTGCCGCTTGACAGCGGGAGAATTGAACTTTTCGCATCTATCGGCTATAAGGGTAACTGAGGCTCTTCATCCTGCCCGCATAGCAAGGAACAATTACATGTCCCTGGACCTCTGCCACATGGCGCTCAGCCAGACGCTCGAACTCATCGCCCTCACGGACCAGACCCTGCAGGGGCTCTCGCGCCGGAAGTTCACCAGCGACGAGCTGTACCGGGAGGTGCTCGGCAAGCTGCTCGGGGGGAACGGCCGGCGCGGACCGTCCGGGATCTTCATCGCATCCGAATCTGCCGACTGCTCCTGCTACCGGGGCCGGGTGTTCCACCTGAGGCGCGGCCAGTTGGTCGAGAGGTCGGAGGAAATCGCCATCGACCCCGGTTCCAGCTATGCGCTAACCCTGACCAAGGCCGAGGGTGTGAGCGAGGCCGTTGCGGTCAACTGGATGCAGATCTGTGGTTCCATCGAGGAGTTCCAGGGCTTTTTCCACCCGGCGGTCGTCGAGGCGATGGAGACGCCCATCCTCAACTTCGTTAGCTGCAGGATCAGCGGGGAGTCGCCCGGCGTGATCGTCGCCTTCAACTATTCGGGGGGCGCCACCGAGTACGACAACGACGTGCTGCGCAGCGCCGCGGTGGTCATCGGTTCCCTTTTGACGGTCTCGGACCGGATGCAGGAGACGGAGCGGGCCTTCAACTACACCATCGAGGCTCTGGCCCGAGCCTGCGAGGCTGCTGAGGCGGACACCGGCAAGCACATCGTCCGGGTGAACCGCTACGCGGGGGCGCTCGCCGCCAACATGGGGTTCAACATCGCCTTCGTCGAGGACATCTCCGCCTCGGCGCAGATGCACGACGTCGGGAAAATCAGGATTCCCGCCGAGATCCTGCTCAAGGAAGGGCCGCTCACGGCGCGCGAGATGGCGCTGATGCGGCAGCATCCGGCCTACGGCGCCGAGATACTCGGTGCTTCGCCGAGGCTCAAGGTCGCCCGGGAGATCGCGCTGTCGCACCACGAGAACTGGGACGGCACCGGTTATCCCAAAAGGTTCAAAGGGCAGAGGATCCCGATTTCCGGGAGGATCGTGAAGGTGGCCGATGTCTACGACGCCATCCGTTCC
>DATCHY010000359.1:0-5949 GCA_036508065.1 Geomonas sp.
GGACGCTGATGGGGAGTTCTTTTCTGGAAAGGATACGGGGCGAGGTGCTGGTGGGCGATGGTGCCATCGGCACCATGCTCTACGCGAAAGGGGTGTCGCTCGAGGCGAACTTCGAGCACCTGAACCTGGTCCGGCCCGGGCTGGTGCTCGAGTTGCACGCCGAATACCTGGCTGCCGGCGCGCAGGTGATCGAGACCAACAGCTTCGGAGCCAACTTCGTGAAGCTCTCCGCGATCGGTCTGGGCGGGAAGGTTGCCGAGATCAACCGGCAGGGCGCGCTGATCGCGCGGCGTGCCGCGCTCGGACACGACGCCTTTGTGGCTGGCTCCATCGGTCCCCTGGGGCGCGGCAAGGGGGATCTCACCGAGGGAGAGGCCCGGGACTGTTTCCGGGTCCAGGCGGCGGCGCTTGCCGAGGGCGGGGTGGACCTCTTCATCCTGGAGACCTTCGGGGAGCTGGAGGAGCTGGAATGGGCGGTACGTGCCGCTAAAGAGACCGGGCTTCCGGTGATCTCCAGTCTCGCCTTCGGCGAAGGCTCGCGGCTCTCCGGCGGGATCGTTGCGGAGGACGCGGCCCTGAGGCTGGCGGCGGCAGGAGCCGACCTGATCGGAGCCAACTGCGGCGCCGGACCGCTGGAACTCCTGGCGACCCTGAAGAGGATCGCCGCCGTGACGGAGCTGCCGCTCGCCGCCTACCCGAACAGCGGATTCCCCGAATACGTCGACGGCCGCTACATCTACCGGACCACCCCCGATTATTTCGCCGGGATGGCCCGGGAGATGGTTGCCGCCGGCGCCTCGCTGGTCGGCGGCTGCTGCGGCACCACGCCCGAACATATACGGGCGGTCGCCCAGGCGCTGAGCGGTCTGCGGCCGGTGCCGCGCACGGTCACCCGTGCAGAGGGGCGCGCCCGGGCCGGCGGACAGGCGCTGAGCGCGGGGGGCGGTTTTCTCGCCCGGTGGGGCAAGGAGAAGGTGGTCACCGTCGAGCTCGACCCGCCCAAGGGGCTTGACTGCAGCAAGGTACTCGCCGGAAGCCGTGCGCTCAAGGAGGCGGGTGCCGACGCCATCAACCTGGCCGAAAATCCCCTGGCGCGGGTCCGGATGGGGAACATAGCGCTCGCCTCGCTGATCCGGCGCGAGGTCGGCATCGAGGTGATCGCGCACGTCACCTGCCGGGACCGCAACCTCCTCGGCCTGCAGTCCGACCTGATGGGCGCGAGCCTGCTCGGGGTCTCCGCCATCCTCGCCGTCACCGGCGACCCCGCGAGCCTCGGCGAGGAGGCCGGGGCCTCCTCCGTTTTCGACCTCAACTCCTTCACCCTGATCAAGCTTTTGAGCGAGATGAACCGCGGGGTGAACGCGCTCGGCAGCCCGATCGGCGCCGGGACCGGGTTCACCATCGGTGCCGCCTTCAACCCGAACGGGCCGAAGATGGAGGTGCAGGTGGCAAGACTCGCCAAGAAGGTGGCAAACGGGGCCAGTTTCGCCCAGACCCAGCCGATCTACGACCTGAAAAGGCTCGAACAGATGCTGGAGCTGACTGCCGGACTCAACATTCCCATCCTGCCGGGGGTGCTCCCCCTGGTGAGCGGGAGAAACGCCGAATTCCTGCACAACGAGGTCCCCGGCATCGTCATTCCCGAGGAGATACGGCAGCGTATGGCGGGGAGGGTAGGGGACGACGGCGTCAGGGAAGGGCTCGCCATTGCCCGCGAATTCATCGAGGCCGCCATCGACCGGGTGGGGGGCTTCTACCTGATACCCCCTTTCGGCAAGTACGAGATTGCGGTTGAGCTGGTGCAGTTCATCAAGGGACGGAGTTGAGTCGTTAAAGTCGTTAAAGTCGTCTGGGGCACCGAAATAGTCCCCTCGCCCGGAAGAGGGAGGGCTAGGGAGGGGGAAGGCGTGCGCTACGGTCGCTAGATGTTCAGAGGCCCGGACCAGACTGACCAATCCCCAAAAAGTTGACCTGCATCAATTCCATATAATCGAAAGGAGCAGATGATGAAGAAAGATATTCTGGAGAAGGGAGCGATCCTGCAACGCGACCGTGAGACTTACGCCATTGCCCCGCATATCCCGGGCGGGTTCACCGATACGGCAACGCTCAGGAAGCTCTGCGACGTCGCCGATAAATACAGCCTTGCCTTGAAGATCACCTCCGCCCAGCGCATCGCCCTCATCGGGGCGAAGGAGGAGGATCTGGACGCGATCTGGGGCGACCTCGCCCAGGACCAGGGCGCTGCCATCGGTCTTTGCGTCCGGAGCGTGAAAATCTGCCCCGGCACGAGCCACTGCAAAAGGGCGGTGCAGGACTCGGCCTCGCTCGGCCTCAAGATTGACCAGATCTACCACGCCATGGTACTGCCTAACAAGATGAAGATGGGGATCTCCGGCTGTCTTCTTTCCTGCTCCGAATCCGGCGTGAAGGACATCGGCGTGGTCGGGACCAACAAGGGATGGCGCATCCTGGTCGGCGGCAACGCCGGTCCCCGCCCGCGTCTGGGTGAGCTGCTGGTCGATGACGTCCCGGACGAGGCTGCGGTGCTGGAGATCGTGGCGCGGGTCATCGACTATTACAAGAAATCCCCTCAGCAGGGGCGTCTGGGCAAGCTGATCGAAGATATCGGCATCGAAGTTTTCCGGGCAGAGATCGGCATGGAGGCCTTCCGTGCCAAAATATGCGGGGTGGGCGGTCAGCCGTCCGCCGGGAGCCAGGGGTGATATGAGACGACCAGCTGTGCAGGCGGCCATGCGCCGCGAAGGAGGTGCCCATGGCGCTCATTGAGGATGCGAGCTTCACCCGGATCAAGAACCGGGTCGGCAAGGCGATCTCCGATTACGATCTGATCTCCGACGGCGACCGGATCGCCGTCGCGGTCTCGGGAGGCAAGGACTCCTACGCCATGCTCCACATGCTGGAGACTCTGCGCAGGCGAGCGCCGATCCGCTTCGAGATGGTGGCGATCAACATCGATTCGGGCTATCGCGGCTACCGCGCCGACATCATCGAGGAGCACCTGCAGGAACATGGCTTCGTCTACCACATGGAGAAGACCGACCATTACGGCATCATCTCCGAGAAGCGCCGCGCCAACTCCTCCTACTGCTCCATCTGCGCCAGACTCAAGCGCGGGGCGCTCTACGGTCTGGCAAAGCAGTACGGCTGCAACAAGCTGGCGCTCGGTCACCACATGGACGACTTCATCGAGACCTTGCTGCTGAACCAGTTCTTCGTGGGGGCGCTGAAGTCGATGGCGCCCAGCATGCTGGCGGACAACGGGGTCGTCACGGTGATCAGGCCGCTGGTCTACGTCCCGGAGAAGGAAATCATCCCGTTCTCGCGCAACAACCGTTTTCCCGTGGTCTGCTGCTGCTGTCCGGTGTGCGGTACCGCCGATCTGCAGCGCAAGAAGATGAAGGAGTTGTTGGCTACCTTGGAGCGTGACAACCCTCTGGTAAAGAAGAGCCTCCTGAAGTCGCTTTCGAACGTGCATCCGAGGCACTTGCTGGATAAGGGCCTCACCAGGAAGCCTTCCTGACGAAGGTCGGCGACGATCTCCTTCACTGTCAGATAACCGCAGTAGACGACGATTCCCAGAGCGCATACGACCATTGGTTCCATGTGAGCTACCTCCCCATCGTTTGATGATGTGAAGATAACACGCGGCTGTGACAGAATAAGTCGCAACGCGTTAGGGGCCGGAAATCTGAATCGGAGCTGCCCCAAACAAAGGGGTTAGTGCTTTTTGTATTATCAGAGCCTTAAAAAGGATGGAAAGGTATGGCAGAGAAAAACGTGCAGCGGGTAAGGATAGCGGTCCAGTGGGGCTTTCTTCTGTTCTCCCTCTATCTCGGGGTAACCTTCTACCGCTTCGTGCTCCATTTCCGCTCCGGCGGCGCTACGGCGTACGTGGCACGACCGGACGGCGTGGAGGCGTTCCTGCCGATTTCGGCGCTGGTGAGCCTGAAGGGGTGGCTAACCTCGGGCAGCATCAACACGGTTCATCCCGCTGCCCTGGTGATCTTCCTGGCTGCGCTCACGGTCTCGCTTCTGCTGAAGCGCTCGTTCTGCTCCTGGATCTGCCCGGTCGCCACCATCACCGAGCTGTCCTGGAAAACGGGCCTCAGGGTGTTCGGACGCAACTTCCAGGTGCCGGTCTGGCTAGACTGGCTGATCAGACCGGTGAAGTACCTGCTGCTCCTTTTTTTCCTGTTCTCCATCGTGGTGCTGATGTCGGGGGAGAGCGTGAACTCCTTCATCGTCTCCGATTACAATAAGACCGCGGACGTGAAGATGCTGGATTTCTTCCTGAACCTCTCCGGCACGTCGCTCGTGGTAGTGCTGACGCTGCTTTTGCTGTCGTTCTTTCTGAGGAACCCATTCTGCCGCTTCCTTTGCCCGTACGGCGCCCTGCTGGGGCTCCTGTCGCGCTTATCGCCCACCAAGGTGGAGAGGTCGGAAAGCGCCTGCATCTCCTGCGGCGGCTGCAACAAGGCATGTCCTTCCCATATCGATGTCATGCACAAGGGGAGGGTGCATTCCGAGGAGTGCATCGGCTGCCTGCGCTGCGTCAGCAGTTGTCCGAAGCCGGAGGCGCTGCAGGTTCGCCTGAAGGGTGGCAAGGTGGTAAGCGGCCTGCTCTTCGCGGCGCTCGTGGTGGTCATCTTCGTCGCCGGCAGCCTGGTCGGCCGGGTGACCGGCCACTGGCACAGCTCCGTTGACAAGGCCGAGTACCAGAGGTTGATATTGAACCCGGTCCAGAGCTCGCACCCGGAGTGAAGCAAAGTCAAAAGCTTGCCGGATTGAACCAGAGTCAAAAGCCCGCACACGGATGGAACGGATTGAACGGATAAAATCAGATTAGTCTTTAAGGCTTTTGGGATTAAGCTAAAAAGATTTCCTGAAGCGCTGATCTTCCGCTGTTCCAGTTCCTCCCCCTTCAAGGGGGAGGTCAGGAGGGGGATGGGGTTCTTTTGGCACCGAGCTAACCCATCCCCACCCCGTCCCTTGTACTGTGAGCCGGAAGTGTTGTAAAAAGACTACGGTTACTCCGGGACGCTGGAGTAAATCGGGAAGGTGAATCTGTTCCGACCCTAAGGTCTCGAACCTGTAGGGGAGATGAGATCCCTTTCCGGACGCTTTGTTCCTCACTTTGGACGGTATCTTGAGCCTCGGTTTACCGATGAGCTCGTGTAAGCAAGGGTAATGGGAACAAAGTCATTTTTCTCGCGTCCCCAATAAAATGCAATGGAGACATTTGTGGCGAATCTAGGTATCGATGTAGCAAAAAAAACTTTTGATGTAGCTCTGCTCAAAAATGAAAAGTACAAGTCGAAGTCCTCATTCGACAACAAGCCTTCGGGCTTTATAGCCTTGCTCGCGTGGATGAAGCAGCGTGAGCAGGGTGAAATCCATGTATGCCTGGAGGCCACTGGCGCCTACGGAGATCAACTCGCGAAGTTCCTTTTCGAGAACGGCTACACCGTCAGCGTTGTAAATCCCTCTCGCGTCAAGGCCTTTGGCGAGGCCGAACTACTTCGCAACAAAAACGACAAAATCGATGCCAAGCTTCTTGCTCGTTTCTGCGAGAAGATGAAACCGACAGCATGGCAGCCTGACCCTCCCGAAATAGAGCATCTACGTATGCTGGGCAGGCGCCGGGATGCCCTGGTCTCGATGCGAACCCAGGAGGTCAACCGTCTCGGCAATCCAGACCGATCTGTGAATGAATCTATCGAGAAGCATGTTGGCTACCTGAATCAGGAGATAGAGCAGATCACACAAAGCATCAAGAATCACATAAACGGCAATGATGACTTGAAAAAGAAGCGAGATCTACTGGACAGCATCAAAGGCGTCGGCGACGTCGTAATTGAGGCAATCCTCTCCGAAACCAATGGCTTCGCAAGATTTGAAAGAATCGAGCAGGTAGTCGCGTTTATG
>DATCHY010000360.1:0-3627 GCA_036508065.1 Geomonas sp.
TCGTTTAAGCTCTTCTTGTACTTCTGACGATAGACTCAATGCCGAACGCTTTGCCAAATGCCACCCCCTCATGAATTGATGCGGGGGATAATACCACAAAAGCAGAACTATTTAAATGTTATTTACGGAACGGACTACTAGATGCTCTTGGCCGCAAGTTCGTAGACGTCCCGCGCCAGCCCCGGCTCGGCGAGGATACGGGTGAGCGCCTTTTTCATAAGTTCCTGGCGTGCCGGGTCGTAACGCCGCCAGCGGCTGAAGGGGGTCAGCATCCGGGCCGCGATTTGCGGGTTGATGGTGTTCAACCGGAGGATCTGTTCGGTCAGGAACTGGTAGCCCGCGCCGCTTGCATCGTGGAAGCGGACCTGGTTTACCTGGCTGAAGGCGCCGACCAGCGAGCGGACCCGGTTCGGGTTGCGGATGTCGAAGTCGGGGTGATCGAAGAGCGCCACCACCTCGGAGAGGGTGCCGGGCAGCCGGGAGGTCGCCTGCAGGGTGAACCACTTGTCGATGACGCCGCGGTCGTCGCGCCATCTGGCATAGAACGCGGCGAGCGCCTCGTGCCGCTCCGGACAGTCGCAGCCGGCCAGACTGTTCAACGCCGCCAGGCTGTCGGTCATGTTGTCGGCGTTTTGGAACTGCGTCATGCTGAGTCCGATCGCCTCCCGGCTCCCTGTCGCCATCAGGTAGGAAAGGCAGAGGTTGCGGAGCTTGCGGCAGCCGGCAAGGCCGTCGTCGGGCCGATAGGGAGCCAGCGGTGCGCACGCCTCGCGCGCGGCTAGAAATCCCGCTCTGAGGCGCTCCCCGAGGGTGGCGCGCACGAATTCCCGCGCCTCGTGGATCGCCTCAGGATCGATGGTCGCCATCTGCTCGGCGAGGTAGCTTTCCCCCGGAAGTGCCAGCGCCTCGGCGAGGAAGGCGCGGTCCTGTTCCGCATCGGCCAGGAGCATTCCGAAGGCTGCCATGAAACTCTCGCTGATCTTTAAGGGCCGGCCCGCCTGGTAATCGGCCACCAGGCCGAGGATGTGCTTTACCGCCTGGATCTGCCCGGCTTCCCAGCGCTGAAACGGGTCGCTGTCATGGGCCATGAGGAAAATGAGGTCCTCGTCGCTGTAGGCGTAGCCGAGTTTGACCGGGGCCGAGAAGTTCCGCAACAGCGACGGCACCGGACGGGAGGCGATGCCGACGAAGGTGAAACTCTCCGTGGCCTGCCGCAGTTCCAGGACCCGCGTGGTGCCGGAAGCCTCAGCCTCGCCGGCCAGGCGCAGCGGGAGTTCCCGGCCGTCGCGGTCCAAAAGCCCCATGGCCAGCGGCAGGTGAAACGGCTCCTTCACCGGCTGGCCCGGGGTCGCGGGGCAGCTCTGGGTCACGGTGAGGGTGTAGGCGCCGGCCGCCTCGTCGTAGGCGTCGGTGACCGTCAGAACCGGGGTCCCCGCCTGATCGTACCAGCGCATGAACTGGGAGAGATCCCGCTTGCCGGCATCGGCCATCGCCTGGACGAACTCGTCGACCCGCACCGCCTGGCCGTCGTGCCGTTCAAAGTAGAGATCCATTCCCGCCCGGAAACCGTCCGGCCCGAGCAGGGTGTGCAGCATCCGGATCACCTCGCCACCCTTGTGATAGACGGTCATGCTGTAGAAGTTGTTGATCTCCAGGTACGATTCGGGGCGCACCGGGTGGGCGAGGGGACTCGCGTCCTCGGCGAACTGGGCGCTTCTCAGCGATTTCACGTCGGCGATCCGTTTCACCGGGCGCGACTGCATGTCCGCCGAGAACTCCTGGTCGCGGAAGATGGTCAGCCCCTCCTTCAGGGAGAGCTGGAACCAGTCGCGGCAGGTGATCCGGTTGCCGGTCCAGTTGTGGAAGTATTCGTGGCCGATCACCTCCTCGATGGCCTGGTAATCGTCGTCCGTGGCGCTCTCCGGGCTGGCGAGCACGTAGCGGGAGTTGAAGATGTTGAGCCCCTTGTTCTCCATGGCGCCCATGTTGAAGTCGTCCACCGCGACGATCATGTAGGTGTCGAGATCGTACTCGCGGCCGAACTGCTCCTCGTCCCAGCGCATGGCGCGCGCAAGCGACTTGAGGGCGTGCCCGCATTTGCTCCGGTTCTTCTCTTCGACGTAGATCTCGAGGTTCACCTGGCGGCCGGAGCAGGTGGTAAAGCGGTCGGCGCTATGGACCAGGTCACCCGCGACCAGGGCGAACAGGTAGCTCGGCTTTTTGAAGGGGTCGTGCCAGGTGGCGAAGTGGCGATCTCCCGGGAGCTCCCCCTGGGCCACCCGGTTGCCGTTGGCCAGAAGCACCGGGCAGCTGCTTCTGTCGGCCCGAAGCGTCACCGTGTAGACCGCCATCACGTCCGGGCGGTCGAGAAAATAGGTGATGCGCCGGAATCCCTCGGCCTCGCACTGGGTGCACAGCATCGGACCCGAGGCGTAGAGCCCGGAGAGTGCGGTGTTCTCCTGCGGGCTTATCTCCGTGGTCACCTCGAGGGTGAAGGCCTCGGGCGGCTCGGAGATGGCAAGCTGCGTCCCGGAGACCCGGTAGCGCTCGGAGGGAAGCTCCTCTCCGTCGAGCTTGATCGAAATAAGCGTGAGATCCTCACCGTCGAGCACGAGTGGCCGCGCTCCCTGGCTTCGGTCATGGTTGGCACGGACCGAAAGCCGCGATCCGACGCGTGTGAGTTCCGGTTTCAGGTCGAAGGAGAGCTCGACGCTTTCAATAAGGTAATCCGGCGGGATATAGTCTTTCTGATGGATGGTCGGGTGCTGGCTATCAGGCATGGCGTTTTCCTCGCAAAGGTTTCGGTTTGGGTGCTGTCATATGAACGTCGAGTCTGCTGGGTAGACTCGGTTCGCGTTCGGCATCTGGTACAGCAATTGACTATTGTACCGGTATGACAGAGCGTTTTCAATGCCTGTGGCGGCAGGCAGGATAGATTGTTTGACCCTTGCACTCCCGGCCCCCACTGTCATTACCTCAAGCAGGTGAGGAAATGGTTTATCGTCTCCGCATGCGATTGACTTTGGTCCCGGTTGACGGTATACCTGCCGGCATGAAATTACTATACTCTTGCCTGCTCTTCATCGCGCTGTACTGCCAACCAATGGCATGCGACGCCACCGAAATCTACGCCGCACAGACAGGCAGGAGCTGCTCCAGCTGCCACGTCGATCCGGGAGGCGGCGGCGAGTTGACGCCGGCCGGCAGGGAGTTCGCCGCGACGCTGTCAGCCCACACCCAAAGCCCCAACGTTGCACTTCTGAACAAGGGGGTGCGTTTCGTGGCGGGCTACCTCCATCTCCTGGTCGCCATCCTCTGGTTCGGCACCATCCTGTACGTGCACCTGGTCCTGAAGCCGGCCTACGCCGCCGGAGGACTGCCCCGCGGCGAGGTGCGGGTCGGCATACTTTCCATGGTGGTCATGGGGGTAACCGGTGCCGTGCTCACCCATTACCGCGTTACCTCCCTAGACATGCTGCTGCACACACGTTTCGGCATCCTGCTGTTGGCGAAGGTCTCCCTCTACCTGGTCATGGTCTTCTCGGCACTTTATGTAGTAACGGTGATCGGGCCCAAGCTGCGGGCGAAGAAGCGCGGGGAGGCGGGGAAACTCGCAGCCGGAGGCGA
>DATCHY010000361.1:0-6461 GCA_036508065.1 Geomonas sp.
CTCGCCCTTTTCACCTCCAGCCGCTCCCCTTCCGGCAGGAGCACAGCGATATGCGCACCGACGCTCTCCTCGATGTTCCTGACCATTGCGTCCAGTATCCCCGCCAGGTCGGCGGCGGCCGCCAGGTCGCGGCTCAGGTAGTAGAGGCTCGACGTCTGGACCTCGCGCTCCCGGATAGCATCGGCCCTCTCGCTGGAGCGGGAAACCAGCGTGCTGATGACGATGCCGACCGTGAAAAGGGCGCTGAAGGTAATCAAGTACTGCGTGTCGGCCACCGCGAAGGTTAAGCGTGGTGGCACGAAGAAAAAGTCGAAGGCGAGCACGCTCAAAAACGAGGTCAACATCGCCGGCCGACGCCCCAGCCGGGTCGCCACGAGGACCACCCCGAGGAGGTAGATCATCACCAGGTTGGTGGGGTCGAGGTATCGGTCTGCGGGCGCGCAGACAAGCGAGATTGCCAGAACCAGCACCAGACTCTTCAGATACCCCGTCCAGGGAATTGGGATATGGGGGCGGGGGGCGCCTTTGGGAGGGTTCTTCTGCTCTTCGGTGATGCTCACCACATGCACATCGATAGAGTCGCTCAGGCGGATAATCTGGTCCACGAGCGGTTGGCGCAGGAACTCCCGCCAGCGCGGTTTTGTCGGCTTCCCCACCACGATCTTGGTGGCGTTATTTTTCACGGCGTAGCCGATGAGCGCCTCGGCAACCGAGGTGGAGGTCAGGGTCGCGACCTGCGCACCTAGGCTCTCCGCCAGGCGCAGGTCGCGCCAGACCCGCTCCCGGTTCTCCCTGGTGTGCCTGCTGCTGTCCGGAGTCTCGATGTAAACCGTGTGCCAGGTGGCCTTCATCTCGTCGGCGAGTCTTCTCGTAGTGCGGATCAGCCGCTCGCTGAAGGGGCTGCCGCTGACGCAGACCAGGAGCCTCTCGGCCACCGGCCAGGGGCCTGCAATGGAGCGCGACTCCATGTATGCCCGCATCTGGTCGTCGACGCGGGATGCCGCCCGGCGCAGAGAGAGCTCGCGCAACGCCATCAGGTTCCCCGGCTTGAAGAACTTCTCCGTGGCGAGCGCCGCCTTCTCGGGAATGTAGATTTTCCCTTCGTGCAGCCGCTGCAGCAGGTCCTCCGGGGGGATGTCCACCAGCCTGATCTCGACGGCGAAGTCGAGTAGCCTGTCGGGGACCGTCTCACGCACGATCACCCCGGTTATCTGCGCCACCACATCGTTCAAGCTCTCGAAGTGCTGGATGTTCACTGTGGTATATACGTCGATGCCGGCGGCAAGGAGCTCCTCCACATCCTGCCAGCGCTTCTCGTGGCGCGAGCCTGGTGCATTGCTGTGGGCGAGCTCGTCGACGAGCGCTATCTGCGGCCTGCGCGCGAGCACCGCGTCGATGTCCATCTCGGGGAGGAGCACCCCCATGTAGTCGATCTGCGCCTTCGGGATCACCTCAAGCCCCTCGAGGAGGAGGTCGGTTTCGGACCTGCCGTGGGACTCAACGTAGGCGACCACCACATCCCTGCCGTCGCCTTTTCTCTGCTGGGCTGCCTCCAACATGGCGTAGGTCTTGCCGACGCCGGCTGCATAGCCGAGGAATATCTTCAGCTTGGCACGCCCGCTTTCAGCCTCCTCGGCCTGGGCGACCTTCAGGAGCGTCTCGGGCGATGGTCGTGATTCTTCGTCTGCTCTCATGGTCTTTCCATCTCCGGTACCTTCCGCGAGCGATCATCGAATGCCGCTTCGGGGGGACATTTTACCGTCCCCCTGAAGGAGCATTGCCGCTCCCGATTCTTATCACTTCCAGCCGCTTCAGACAAGTAACTACTGGGCGGCAAACACGGTACCCGCGGCAGCTGCAACGAGCATCATCGACAAAGTACCTATCCTGGCTAGTCTTTTCGTGGGACTCTTCCTCATCACTGGGATCGGCTGCACAATCGGTTGTGCTTCGTTATTTCCGCGCATCCAGCGCCAGGTTCAACTCCAGCACGTTCACCCGCGGCTCCCCCAGGAAACCGAGCTGACGCTTCTCGGTATGGGCGGCAATAACCTTCCTGAGCTCCTCCTCGCCGATGCTGCGCGACTTGGCGACCCGTGGCAACTGCAGCGACGCTGACTCCGGCGTTATGTGCGGATCGAGTCCGCTGGCCGACGCCTGCACCAAGTCGGCAGGAATGCTACCGCTAATCCCTGTGTCACGCAGAGCCTTGACCCGGTCCCCAACCGTCTTCAGAAAATCGGGATTTGTGGGACCTGCGTTGGAGCCGCCGGAAGCCATCGGGTTGTTGCCGAAATCGCTGGTGGCGGATGGGCGGCCCCAGAAATACTTGGTATCCGAGAATGGTTGACCGATGAGGCTGGAGCCGATCTCACGGTTTTTGCTATCGGTGATGAAACTCCCTTTGGCCTGCTTCGGGAAGACTGCGTAGGCGACGCCGGTGACGACGGCCGGGTAGATGCCGCCGCAGATGACGGTGAACAGGACAAGCATCAGAATGGCTGGACGAATATCTTTCATGGTTTCCTCCGGTGGGGGCGACCGATCGGATCGCCCCCACATGTGCGTTAGATTTTCAGGCATCCTTACACGAACAGTCCGACCACCAGGTCGATCGCCTTGATCCCCACGAACGGCGCGATCATCCCCCCGACTCCGTAGATGAGGAGGTTGTGGATCAGGAGTTTCTCGGCCGGCATGGGGCGGAATTTGGTCCCCCTGAGCGCGAGCGGAACCAGCATCGGGATGATGATGGCGTTGAAGACCACCGCCGACAGGATCGCGCTCATGGGGGTCGCCAGGTGCATCACGTTCAGTACTCCGAGCTGGGGGTAGATGGAGAGTAGCATCGCCGGGATGATAGCGAAGTACTTGGCGATGTCGTTGGAGATGCTGAAGGTGGTGAGGTTCCCGCGGGTCATAAGGATCTGCTTGCCGATCTCGACGATGTCGAGGAGCTTGGTCGGGTTAGAGTCCAGGTCGATTATGTTGGCCGCCTCGCGGGCCGGTTGAGTGCCGGTGTTCATGGCGACTGCCACGTCCGCCTGGGCGAGCGCCGGCGCGTCGTTGGTGCCGTCGCCGGTCATGGCCACCATGTACCCCTGATCCTGGTAGTCGCGGATAAGCTTAAGCTTGTCTTCCGGTTTCGCCTGCGCCAGGAAATCGTCCACGTTCGCCTCCGCAGCGATCGCCGCCGCGGTGAGTGGGTTGTCGCCGGTGACCATGATGGTTTTGATCCCCATGCTGCGCAACTGCTGGAAGCGCTCCTGGATTCCCCCCTTGATGATGTCCTTGAGGTTTATAACCCCGAAGATCTCGGCATCGCAGCTCACCACAAGCGGTGTCGCGCCGCCGCGGGCGATCTTGTCTACCACATCAGTAAGGTTGCTCGGGATGGTGCTGGCGCCCTGGTTTTTCACGAAGGAGACCGTCGAGTCGGAGGCACCTTTACGGTACTTTTTCCCACCCGTGTTCACCCCGGAAAGCCGGGTGTCGGCGGAAAAGGCGATACTCTCCGCGTCGGTCGGTAGCGCCTCCAGCTTCAGGTCGTATTTCTTCCTGGCCAGTACCACGATTGAGCGACCCTCAGGGGTTTCATCGGTTAGAGACGCGATGAGTGCCGCCTCGGCCAGTTCCTTCTCGGTGTGCCCCCCAACCGGCACGAACTCCACCGCCTCGCGGTTGCCAAGCGTTATGGTGCCGGTCTTGTCCAGCAGGAGCACGTTCACGTCACCCGCCGCCTCGATGGCGCGGCCCGAGAGCGCGATCACGTTCTTCTGGAACAGCCGGTCCATTCCGGCGATTCCGATGGCAGGCAGCAGCGCCGCGATGGTAGTGGGCGCCAGGCAGACGAAGAGGGCGACCAGGATGGTGAGCGACACCGGTGTGCCGTGTCCCGCCGCCTTCACGCTATAGATGGAGAGCGGGCTGATGTTGATGCACACCAGCAGGAACACGAGTGTAAGCGCGATAAGGAGCACCTCCAGCGCGACCTCGTTGGGGGTCTTGCGCCTTTTCGCACCTTCGATGAGCGAGATCATCCGGTCCAGGAAGGTCTCGCCTGGATTGGCGGTGATTCGCACGATGATGGCGTTGGCGATCACCTCGGTGCCGCCGGTGACAGCAGAGCGGTCGCCACCAGATTCGCGCACCACCGGGGCCGACTCTCCGGTCACGGCAGCCTCGTTCACGAGAGCAGCTCCCGCCACCACGTCGCCGTCGCCGGCGATGGTCTCGGGCGCCTCCACCAGGATGTAATCGCCCTTTCTGAGCGTTTCCGCGGGGACCGTCTCGCAGGGGCTGCCGAACTCCGGCTTTTTCAGGCGCTTGGCGGACACCTCGGTGCGGCTCTTTCTTAAAGATGCGGCGCGCGCCTTGCCGCGTCCCTCGGCGAGGGCCTCGGCAAAGGTGGCGAAGATGACCGTGAGCCAGAGCCAGACTGAGACTTGTCCCGTGAACCAGGCAGGCTCAAGGTTGGCACCGGTGAGCGACAGGACAAAGGTGACCAGGGTAATGACACTGGCGATCTCGACGCATAGCATGACGGGGTTGCGCCACAGCTCCCTTGGGTCGAGCTTTTTCAGCGAATCGATCAGGGCGGGTCCCATGATCCGCTTATCAAACATGGAAATAGGTTCGGGTGTATGTTTTGACATTGTTATCTACCTCCCAGCATGGTCAGGTGTTCAACGATCGGCCCCAGGGAGAGTGCCGGGAAAAAGGTGAGCGCTCCGACGATGATGATCACCAGCGTGAGCCATATGGCAAACGGCGCCTTGTCCGTGGGGAGTGTCCCGAGACTTGGTGGGACGTACTTCTTCTCCGCCAGGGAGCCCGCCATGGCGAGCACCGCCACCGCCGGCACGTAACGGCCGATGGTCATGGCCAGGGAGCCTAATATGTTGTAGAAGTTGACGTTGGCATTTAAGCCGGCAAACGCGCTCCCGTTGTTGTTGGCCATGGAGGCGAAGGCATAGAGCACCTCGGAGAGGCCATGGGCGCCAGGATTTGCCATTGATGCCACGGCGGCAGGGGTGATCATGGCGATCCCCGAGGTGATCAGGACCACTATTCCCGCCGTGAGTATCGTTATGATCGACATCCACATCTCCCGCACCTCGATCTTCTTCCCGAGATACTCCGGCGTCCGCCCGATCATGAGGCCGGAGACGAAGACCGCTATCACCGCGAAGGCGAGCATGGTGTAGAGACCGGAGCCGACCCCGCCGGGGGCGACCTCCCCCAGAAGCATCAGGGAGAGGGGAATCATGCCGCCCAAGGGGGTGAGGGAGTCGTGCATTGCGGACACCGCACCGCAGGAGGTGCCGGTGGTGGCCACTTCAAAGAGGTTGGTGCCGGCCAGGCTGAAACGGAGTTCTTTCCCCTCCATGTTGGCCCCCTGTACCCCGAGCTTGGCGAGGAGCGGATTTCCAGTTGCCTCAGCCCACTGCAGCACACCGAACGATAGGATCAACAGGAAGAGCATGACCCCAAGAAGCGCCCACCCCTGGCGCGGGTTACCCACCATGACACCGAAGGTGTAGGTGAGGGCGCCGGGGATCAGCAGAATCATGAGGATCTCCACCATATGGGAGAGAGGTGTCGGGTTTTCAAAGGGGTGGGCCGAGTTGGCGTTGAAAAAGCCGCCGCCGTTGGTCCCCAACTCCTTGATGATTTCCTGGGAGGCGACCGGCCCCATGGGAATGGTGACCTCCTTCGCCGTTACGCTCTCGGTCACCGCGTTCCCCTTGGCATCCTTGATCGCGTTCCCTTTGTCGTCCATTTTGGGTTTGTCGTAGGTTTCCGACTGCACGAGCGGCACCGTCTTGTAGTCGCTGAAGTTCTGGATCACCCCCTGGGAGACCAGGAAAAGGGCGCCGATAATGGAAATGGGGAGCAGGATGTAGAGGGTGCCGCGGGTCATATCGACCCAGAAGTTCCCCAGCATCGAGGTCTTGCGCCGCGCGAAACCGCGGATCAGCGCAATGACGATCGCCATCCCGGTTGCGGCGGAGACGAAGTTGTGCACCGCGAGCCCCACCATCTGGGTGAAGTAGCTCGCCGCCTGCTCTCCGACATAGGCCTGCCAGTTGGTGTTGGTGACGAAGCTGACCGCCGTGTTGAGTGCCAGTTGCCAGGTGAAGGCCGGCAGCTTCTGCGGATTGAGCGGCAGCAGGTGCTGGAGCATCAAGATGGCGAAGAGCGCCACGAAGAGGGCCAGGTTGAAGAGGACCATGGCCCAGGCATAGCGCTGCCACCCCATCTCCTCGTCCTTCTTCACCCCGCAGATCCGGTACAGGAGATTTTCGCACGGGACGAGAACCGGCGAAAGGAAGGTCCGCTCCCCCTGGTATACCTTGGCCATGAAGGTGCCGAGAGGCTTCACCAGGGCCAGCAGGACGACAAAAAAGAGGACCGTTTCCAGCCATTCGTACATGTTCATGATTTATCCTCCGGTGTTA
>DATCHY010000362.1:0-3645 GCA_036508065.1 Geomonas sp.
ACCGTATCTATGACCGGTTCGTCGGCTATGGTGCCGATTTTGCTGAACTGGTCTATGAGAAAAAGAAGCTCGTGATGCAGGTCTCACTCTCCGGTGAGGTAAACACGCTGGGGAACCGCCTCAACTCCATCGCCGAGCAGGACCGGCTGACCCGTGACTTCACCCTGAACAGCCTGGTGCGCGCCATAAGCGAGGTGGTCGCCTGCTTTCCGGTGTACCGGACCTACGTGATTGCGGATGCGGTGCGGGAGAAGGACGTCCAGTACATCGAGGCCGCGGTGGCCAGGGCAAAGCGCAAGAACCCCGCCATGAACGCCTCCATTTTCGATTTCCTGCGCGGCGTGCTGCTGCTCAGGTTCCCGGAGCAGGCAAAGGAGAGTGACAGGTCGGCCTGGCTTGATTTCGCCATGCATTTCCAGCAGATCACCGGTCCCGTCATGGCAAAAGGACTGGAAGACACGGCCTTTTACGTCTACAACCGCCTGGTTTCGCTGAACGACGTGGGCGGCATGCCGGGGCGCTTCGGCATGCCGCTGGAGGTCTTCCACGGCCAGAACCTGGAGCGGATCAAAACCTTCCCTCACGCCATGATCGCCTCGGCCACCCATGACTCCAAACGCGGCGAGGACGTACGGGCGCGCATCGACGCCCTGTCGGAGATCCCGGAGCTGTGGCGGAAAGCGCTGGGGAAATGGAGCCGGCTGAACCAGAAAAAGGGGCAGCTCCTGGACGGGCAGAGGGTGCCGGACCGAAACGAGGAGTATCTGCTGTATCAGACCCTGATCGGCGCCTGGCCCGCCCTGGAGATGGACCGGGAAGGGCGGGAGCGCTTCCGGGGCAGGATCAGGGAGTACCTGATCAAGGCGGCCCGGGAAGCCAAGGTGAACACCAGCTGGATCAGCCCGAATGGGGCCTACGAAGGGGCGCTGACCGCCTTTTGCGATGCCGTGACGGCCGAGGGCCCCAACGCCTTTCTGGAGGAGTTCATTCCCTTCCAGAAGACTATCGCCCGCTTCGGCATTTTCAGCTCCCTTTCCCAATCCCTTCTGAAGATGGCCTCGCCGGGCGTTCCCGATTTTTACCAGGGAACCGAGTTCTGGGATCTGACGCTGGTGGATCCCGACAACCGCAGGCCGGTTGATTATCGGGTGCGGATGGAAGCGCTGGCGGGGCTCAAGGCGCGCGAGGCGGAGATCGGCCCCAGGGCGCTCTTCGGGGAACTGTTGGGAAGCAAGGAGGACGGCCGGATCAAACTCTACCTGGTCTTCAGGGTGCTCAACTACCGCAGGGAGCACCGGAACCTCTTTGACCACGGCGATTATCTGCCGCTGGAGGCGCAAGGCTCCAAGGCCAGGAATCTGTGCGCCTTCGCGCGCAGGGGGGACGGCAAGAGCGTGATTGCGGCAGTCCCGAGGTTCCTGGCAACGCTGGCGCCCGAGCCGGGGCAGGTCCCCCTGGGCGAGGAGGTCTGGCTGGACAGCTTCCTTGTCGTGCCGGAAGCAACAGTGCGGCAGTACCGGAATATCGTGACCGGGGAGCAGCTGCAGGTCGTCAGGCACGCAGGTTACCCGGCGATTCCCCTGGCGCAGCTCTTCAAGAGCGCACCGGTTGCCCTGCTTGAGGCGGTTGGGGCAGGGGCTGGGGACTGGGAATGAACAAAATAACATTACTCTAAACACCAAGAGGCATAATGGAACTTATTGAACGAATCCTGAACTTTGTTGACCTCCCGCGGATGTTCCCCGATCCTTTCGCCACCTTCGAAGAGCCGATCCGCTATGAGATATTCAGCGCGGAGCGCCTGGAGGAGCACGGGGAAAGCCTCGCGGCCAAACAGACGGTCATGAAGGACCCGCGCCGGGGACGCAAGCTCGCGCCTCGCGTTCAGAAAAACGGCCGGGTTCTCCTGGCGTCGTACCACACCGTCGCCGAATCGGTCCGGGAACAGCGGGCCATCACGCCGGCAGCGGAATGGCTTCTCGACAACTTTCACCTGGTTGACGAGCAGTTGCGGGATATACGGGACGACCTCCCTGCCGGGTATTACCGGGAACTCCCGAAACTCGCCGGCGGTCCGCTCAAGGATTACCCCCGCGTCTACGAACTCGCCTGGTCCTTTGTCGCCCATACGGACAGCCGCTTCGACCCGGAGCTGCTGATCCGTTTCCTTCGCGCGTACCAGCACATCCAGCCGCTTACCATCGGCGAGCTGTGGGCCGTTCCCATCACCCTCCGCATCGTGCTCATCGAGAATCTGCGCCGCATCGCGGTCCGCATCGTCGGGTCGGAAAGGGCGCGCCGTGAAGCGGACCGGATCGCCGACGACCTGCTCGGTATCAGCGGCCGCTCGTTGGACGCCGCCAGGGATGCCATGCAGGGTATGGGAAGTCCGCTCCCCATGGCCTTCGCCGTGCATCTGGTACAGCGGCTGCGCAACCAGGGAGCCGAGGCCGCCCTCGCCGTGCAGTGGCTGGCGGAAAGGCTGGCGGAACAGGGAACGTCCCCCGACGAAGCCGTCCTTCTGGAACACAGCCTCCAGTCGGCTGCCAACGTGACGGTACGTAACATCATCACGGGGATGCGGCTTATCTCCGCCTATTCCTGGAACGACTTCTTCGAAGAGGTCAGCCTGGTGGACGAGGTCTTACGCGCCGATTCCCTCTTTGCAGAGATGGATTTCGTCACCCGCGATCGTTACCGGCAGGGGCTCGAAGAGTTGGCAAAGGGAGCGCGGCGCCAGGAACTGGAGGTCGCCCGGCTTGTCATCGCCAAGACTGAGGACGCTCGCATACATGTCGGCAAGAGCGAGGAGGCGGCCGACTGGCGCCGCATGGATCCCGGCTATTATCTGATCTCCAAGGGACGGCCGGCCTTCGAGGCAGAGATCGGCTTTCGCCCGTCGCTGCGACGCAGAGCCCTGCGCAACTACATCGCCCATGCGGCACCGGCCTATTTCGGCTCCGTCGCGCTTGCGACCCTTCTCCTGGCGGCCTTTCCCCTGCTGGCAACCGTTCGGGCGGAGGTGGCGCCGGCCTGGCTCTGCCTGCTCGGCATACTGGCGCTTCTCCCCGCCTCCGACATGGCGGTCATGCTGATAAACCGTTTCCTGACCGCGCAGATCGGGCCGCGCCACCTGCCGCGGCTCGAACTTGCCGGCGGAATCCCCTCCACGTTGCGGACCTTCGTGGCCGTGCCGACCTTTCTCGTCAACGAAGCCGAGACCAAAGAGCAGATCGGGCTCCTCGAAGTGCACTACCTGGCGAATCCGGACGGCGACGTCCGCTTTGCACTCCTGACCGACTGGCCCGACGCGGACGCTGAAATCCTCCCCGGCGACGCCGAGCTTCTCAGCTTCGCAGCCCTGCGCATCGAGCATCTCAATGCGCTCCACGGGCCTGCACCGGATGGAGGCCAGCGGTTTTTCCTCCTGCACCGGAAACGCATCTGGAACGAGTGTGAAGGAAAATGGATGGGATGGGAGCGGAAACGGGGAAAGCTCCACGAATTCAACCGCCTGCTGCGAGGAGCAGGGGATACCAGCTTCGTTCCCGTCAACGGCTCCCCCCCGGCGGTCCCGGCCAATGTCCGCTATGTCATCACCCTCGACGCGGACACCAGGCTGCCGATCAAAACGGTCAGCGAACT
>DATCHY010000363.1:0-3178 GCA_036508065.1 Geomonas sp.
TGGTGTTCCAGGACCCGATGACCTCGCTGAACCCGGTCTTCACCATCGGAAACCAGGTAGCCGAGGGGCTCCGGATCCACCGCGACCTCTCCCGTGACCAGGCGGAGCGCGAGGCGGTCGAGATCCTGTCGCAGGTCGGCATCCCGGCCCCGCGTGAGCGGCTCAGGGACTACCCGCACCAGTTGAGCGGCGGCATGCGCCAGCGCGTCATGATCGCCATGGCGCTTTCCTGCCGGCCCGAGCTGGTCATCGCGGACGAGCCGACCACGGCCCTCGATGTCACCATCCAGGCCCAGATCCTCGAGCTTTTGGACCGGCTCAAGGAGGAGACCCGGATGGGGCTCATCCTGATCACCCACAACCTCGGCATCGTGGCGGAGCGCGCCCACCGGACCGCGATCATGTATGCGGGGCAAATCGTCGAAATGGCGGAGACCTCCGAACTGTTCAGCAACCCGCTGCACCCCTACACCCGCGGCCTCCTCGCCTCGCTCCCCGAGTTCGGCGCGCCGGGCGAGAAGCTGAGCACCATCGCCGGGAGCGTGCCTGACCTGAAAAGCGAGTTGGTCGGCTGCCCCTTCCGGGAGCGCTGCCCGATCTGCCTTGAGGCCTGCGCCACCCATGCACCAGGGATGAAGGAGGCAGGCGCCGGCCACGCGGTCCGTTGCCTGAGGGCGCCATGACCGCTCTACTAAGCGCAAACAACCTGGTGAAGCAGTTCCCGGTCCAGGACGGTCTCTTCACCCCGCAGCGCCGGCTCACCGCCGTAGCCGGCATCGACCTGGAGCTCTTCGCCGGGGAGACGCTCGGGCTGGCCGGAGAGTCCGGGTGCGGCAAGTCGACGGTGGCGCGCCTTCTGACCGGGCTCACCCCCGCCACGCAGGGGTCAATCCGCTACGCGGGGCAGGAGCTCTCCAAGATGGACCGCTCCCAGCTGGCCCGCTTCAGGAAGGAGGTCCAGATGATCTTCCAGGACCCCTTCTCCTCGCTCAACCCGAGGATGCGGGTCTCGGAGATCATAGCCGAGCCGCTTGCCATCCACCGGATCGGCAGCGCCGCTGAGAGGCGGCAGCGGGTCGCCTCCCTGATGGAGCGGGTGGGGCTTTCCGGGGACCAGCTGCACCGCTTCCCCCACGAGTTCTCGGGCGGGCAGCGCCAGAGGATCGGCATCGCGCGTGCCCTCGCCGTCTCGCCCAAGCTGATCATCGCGGACGAGCCGGTCTCGGCGCTCGACCTCTCCATCCAGGCCCAGATCATCAACCTGCTGCAGGAGCTCAAGGGGGAACTCGGCCTCTGCTTCCTCTTCATAACCCACGACCTCTCCGTGCTCAAGCACCTGAGCGACCGGATCGCCATCATGTACCTGGGCCGGATCGTCGAGACCGGGAGCCGGGACGACGTGCTGTCGCGCCAGCTGCACCCGTATACCGAGGCGCTGCTGAGCGCCATCCCGAGCGTCGACACCAGGAAGCCGAGGCGCCGCGTGATCGCACGGGGCGAACTCCCCTCTCCGCTCTCCCCGCCGACCGGCTGCCCCTTCCACCCCCGCTGCCCGTACGCCGAGGAGCTGTGTGGCACGGTGCGCCCGGAGCTGATCGAGAAGGAGTCGGGGCACCTGGCAGCCTGCCATTTCAGCGGGAGGATCTACCGCTCACCGTCAAGCTTTTGATTGACAAACATCGCATTCGAACATATAGATTATTAAGAAGATACGACGGAGGATACAGCGTTGGCATTTGACAAGACGAAGGAATTCCGCAAGGAAGCAGAGATTCTGAAGGTGCTCGGACATCCGATCCGGCTGAAGATAGTGGCAGGTCTCTGCACCCAGGAGTGCAACGTGAAGCATATCTGGGAGTGCCTGGGGCTGCCGCAGGCGACGGTTTCCCAGCACCTGGCCCTGTTGAAGAACAAGGGGATCATCGAGGGGACCCGGGACGGGGTCGAGGTGCACTACGCCGTGGTGAGCCCGTTCGCGCGCCGTCTGATGGAGATCATGGCCGAGCGGTAGTCGGGAGCGCGGCCGGTCGAGGGTTTTCTTGACATCGGCCGTAACTTATTCAGGAACCGGGGCACCCGCAAGGGGCGCCCCGACAAAGTTGGCGGTTAGCGTAGGGATACCCCTTGCGGGTAACCTTATGTCAGTTGGGGGGTTGAATAGATAACCCTCAACCTTAGTCTTAATCTTAATCTGTCTCTAAATCCCGCTCACATCCAGCTCGCCGATCCTGAGCGCCGGCGAGCCGACCGATCCGAAGAAACGCAGGTCGCTTGCCACCATGTCGACCCCCCCGAAGAGATCGAGCAGGTTCCCGGCGATGGCGATCCCCTTGACCGGGTGCACGATCGCCCCCCCCTCCAGATAGAAACCGGCAGCGCCCACCGAGAAATCCCCCGAGATCGGGTTGGCTGTGTGCATCCCCATCACCTCGGTGATCAGCACCCCCTTCTCGACTCCGGCGAGAAGCGCCTCCGCGGAGGTCTCCCCCGGCTCGATGAAGAGGTTATGCACCCCCATCCGGGGAGGGCCCTTCACGCCGTTGCGCACCGCATTCCCGGTGGAGGCGGAGCCAACCCTTTTGCCCCAGTAACTGTCGAAGAGAAACCCCTCCAGCACGCCGCCCGCCACAAGGCGCGTGTCCTGCTGGGAGACCCCTTCGCCGTCGCAGGGGGCGCTCCCCATCCCGCCGGGTAAAAGCCCGTTGTCCCGCACCGTCACGAGCCCCGAGAAGAGCCGTTCCCCCATCCTGCCACCCAGTAGCGATTTCCCCTTCTGCACGTTCTCGGCGAGAAATGAGGGGGCGAGGATCTCCAGGAGCTGCGTCGCGACACGGTTATCCAGCACCACCTGGCTCCGCATGGTCGGAATGGGACGGGCGCCCAGCAGCGAGGTCGCCTTGCGGCTGGCGCCGTCGGCGATGCGGTCCAGGTCGATCCCGGAAAAGCGGTGCGAGAAGTCGAAGTCCCAGCCGATCTCTGCGTCGCCGTCAGCTTCGGCGACGGCCGAGACGCTGCAGGAGACGTAGCTGCCGTGGTAGCCGGCGTTCAGACCGTGGGAATTCCTGATGAGGAGGCTGGAGAGCGACTCGCCGTAGCTGCACTTGCGCACCCGCTTGAGCCGGTGGTCCCGGGAGAGCACCAGGCGCTCCAGATCGAGCACGCGGGCGATCTTCTCCTG
>DATCHY010000364.1:0-4916 GCA_036508065.1 Geomonas sp.
TTGGCGAGCGCCTCCGCGTGGTGGAAGCCGATGCCGCGGTGGATCTGGTAATGGATGCCGACCTGGGCGTTCCGGAGGTATTCGCCCCCCGAGATCTGCACCCGGTACATGCCGAGGTTCGAATGGCGCAGCCCCGGAGCGACCGCGCTCTCGGAGTAGACCTGCGGCAGCGTGACGAAGGCGCCGCCGTCGTCGGGCCAGGATTTAAGCTGGGGCAGTAGGTCGAGCGTGGTACGGTTGGCGAGGATCGGGCCGTCCGCCACCGTTTTCGGCAGCAGGTGCCAGGCCGCGGGAACCGTGGAGAGGAGCGCGGCCGGCTGCCTCAGGAACGCCTTGGGATCGATCTTCAGCTGCACCAGCCGCTCCACCTGCTTGAGGGTGTCCCGGAAGATGAACCTGGTGCGTTCCAGGGTGCCGAACAGGTTGCCGAGCATCGGGAAGGAGCACCCCTTCACCCGGGTGAAGAGCAGCGCCGGTCCGCCGGCCTGGTAGACCCGCCGCTGGATGGAGCCTATCTCCAGGTCGGCCGAGAGTTCCTCGTCAATCCGTATCAGAGCGCCCGAGCGTTCCAGGTCCGTCACGCACGCCTTAAGATTTCTATATCCCAACCAATTCCCCCGCCAGACATGTTGTACTTGAAGATGACTGATTATTTTTAATGCACCCCCGCAGCCAAGTCAACACAAAACGGCTCCAGCTTTGGCAGGTTGGGTCGAGAGCCCGGTTAGCGCCGCCTGCAACAGCTACTGCACCGGATGCCGACCCCGATTCAAATGAATGCTTGACCGCGCGGTGGTTATAGTTGTAATCAAAACATACGACCCAAGCAGAGACGGCCCACAACAGTCAGCTGCCGGACCCCGCCGGGTCGCAACCGGAGTACCCTTGCCGCGCTACACGATTTTCAAAAAGATCCTCGTCATCACCTTGCTGCTTTCCCTGGCGCCGCTTCTCGTCACGTCCACCATCCTCCTCATCAACCTGCAGTCGATAAGCTCCCGGCTCTCCGCGGAAATCGCCGAGTCCGACGACACGCAGGCCTCCGAGTCCCTCAAGATGAGGGCGCGGCAGGTGGCCGAAAACGTCTCCGATTTCCTGCACCAGTGCGAAAGCGACCTGCAGTTCCTGTCCCGCTCGCGCCTGGAGCGCTCGGCCCTGTTCAATTTCTACCAAACCCGCCGCTCCGAGGTGTGGCTTCGCAACGGCAGCGCGGCCACCCCCCGTGAGACCCGGGAGCTGATCCCCCTGTACCACTCCATCGCCCTGATCGACGCGGGCGGCCAGGAGCGGGTGGTGATCCGGGACGGCAAATTCCTGGCCCAATCCGAGCTGCGCAATGTCTCCGACCCCGCCAACACGGAGTTCCGCAGCGAGGATTACTTCAAGCGGGTGCGCGCCCTGAAGCGCGGCGAGATCTACGTCTCCCACCTGACCGGTTTCCATGTTTCGCGGCAGGAACAGCTGGCAGGAGCCCCGACCCCGGAAAGCGCCTACCACGGCACCACCTACCAGGGGGTGATCCGCTTCGGGGCGCCCCTGTTCGACAAAAGCGGCGCCCGCACCGGAATGGTGATCCTGTCCCTCGACCACCACCATCTGATGGAATTCACCCAGCACCTGGACCCGGGAAAAAACTTCTCCACCGTGTTCCCTTCCTACCAGAGCGGCAATTACGCCTTTCTCTTCGACGACGAGGGGTGGATCATCACCCATCCCAAATTCTGGGACATCCGCGGACTGGACCGAAACGGCAAAATCGTGCCGCCCTACTCCGAGAACTCCAGCTCGACCGATATCGGCACCGGCCGCATCCCCTTCAACCTCGACCGGGCCGGCTTCATCCACCCGAGCTACCCGAAGGTGGCGACCGCGGTGCGCGACGGGAGCATCGGCTATGTCGATATCACCAACGTGGTGGGCGCCAAGAAGATCATGGCCTATGCCCCGATCAGCTATGTTACCGGCGATTACCGCAAGCACGGCATCTTCGGCGGAGTCACCATCGGCTTCCAGGTGGACCAGTTCCACGAAACCGCCCGCAAGGGAAGCCGGTTGATCAACAGGCAACTAGGCGAGCACCGCTCCACCTCCGCCATCATCATCCTGACGACCGCCCTCATCTGCGCTCTCTCGGCCTGGCTCCTCTCCCGCGGCATCAGCATTCCCCTGCGGCGGCTGACCGAGGGTGCCGGCAAGCTGGCCGCCGGCGACGGCCACGTCAGGGTCGCGGTGACTTCGGCGGACGAGATCGGCGAACTGGCCGGCACCTTCAACAACATGGCCGACGAGCTGGAGCTGCGCAAACAAAGCATCCTCTCCACGCTCGACGAGCTGCGCAATTCGCGCCTGGAGATCCTGGACGAGCGCAATTTCAAGACCAGCGTCCTGGAAAGTATCTCCAGCGCCATCGTCACCTTCTCGCCCGAGGGACGTCTGACCTCGATTAACAACACCGGCCGCCTGCTCCTCGGACCGGAAATTGCACAGGACCAGCATTACCGTGACGTCTTTGCCGGCTGGACGGACCTGAGCGACCGTATAGCCCGGGTGCTGAACCGGGAGGCCGGCTACGGCCGCGAGCCGCTCCGGTTCGACCGGGGCGCGGGCCAGACGCACTTCGACGTGGGGTGCTTTCCGATCGGACTCGATGCGGAGAAAGGGCTTACCGTCACCCTGCGCAACGAGACCGAAAAGGAGAAACTGCGCGAGGAGATGATGCGGCTCGACCGGCTGGCTTCCCTTGGCAAGCTCTCGGCCGGCATCGCCCACGAGGTGAGAAACCCGCTCACCGGCATCTCGCTGCTGCTGGACGATCTGCATGACCAGGCAGCATCCGGTTCCGACGACCAGCAGATGATCAAAAAGGCGCTCGCCGAGATCGAACGGGTGGAGCGGCTCATCAACTCCCTGTTGAACTACTCGTCGCCGGTCCGGGCCGAATTCAGGGAAAGCGACCTGAACCGGGTGGTGCACGACACGGTCCTTTTGATGCGCAGGCCGTGCGAGCGCCAGAAAGTGCAACTGACCATGGACGAGAGCCCGGTGCCCGCCTTCAGGCTCGACCCGGAGAAGATCAAGCAGGCCGTGCTCAACATCATCAGGAACGCGCAGGAGGCGCTGCCGGGAGGCGGCCGGATCAGCGTCGCGACCTTCGTCAGGGGAGAGTGCGCCGTGATAGAGATCGGCGACGACGGTCCGGGGATCGCGGTCGACGACCTCCCGCTGATCTTCGAGCCGTTCTTCACCCGCAAGGGAGCGGGGACCGGCCTTGGTCTCTCCATCACCCAGGGGATCGTCGAGGAGCATCGCGGCAGGATCCGGGTGGCAAGCACCCCGGGGCAGGGAACGATTTTCACGATCGAGCTGCCGATTGAACAGCAGTAGAGCAGCAAGGCAGGCACCCGCAAGGGGTGCCGCTTCAGACTTACCAGCCCGAGGAAGCCTCATGGAAAAGATTCTCATCATCGACGACGAAGCGTTTATCTGCGAAAATGTCCAGCGCATCCTGGCCGGCGAGGGGTTCCAGGTATGTGCCGCCGCCTCGGGACAGCAGGCCCGGGAGATCGTCGCCTCGGAAGAGATCGATCTGGCCCTCCTTGACCTGAACCTTGGCACGGAAAACGGCATCGACGTTCTGAAGGCGCTCAAGGAGCTCGACCCCGAGCTGCTGGTGATCATCATCACCGGCTACGGCTCGGTGGAAAGCGCCGTGGAATCGCTCAAGCTGGGCGCCTTCCACTACATGAAAAAGCCGTTCAAGGCCGATGCCCTGAGGCTCATCGTCAAGCTGGCACTGAAGACCCAGACGCTCAAGCGCGAGGTGCGCAAACTGAAGCGCGGCGACGGCGTGCTTCCCGGCCACTCCCCCATAATCGGCAAGAGCGAGGCGTTCAACGAGGTGGCGGCACAGGTCCGTGAGATCGCCCGCATCCCCTCCACGGTGCTCATCACCGGGGAGTCGGGAACCGGCAAGGAGCTGGTGGCCCGCGCGATTCACGACCTGTCGGACCGAAAGGACGCCGCCTTCATCGCCATCAATTGCGCCTCGATACCGGCGACGCTCCTGGAGAGCGAACTGTTCGGGCACGAGAAGGGGGCCTTCACCGGAGCCAGCTGCCGCAAGATCGGGCTCTTCGAGGAGGCGCACCACGGCACGGTATTTCTGGACGAGATCGGGGAGATGGACTTCGCCATGCAGGCCAAGCTGCTGCGCGTGCTGCAGGAACGGACCATCCGCCGGGTCGGCGCGGTAAAGGACATCGGCATCGACGTGCGCGTGATCGCCGCCACCAACCGCGACCTGGCAAAACGGATCGCCGAACACAGCTTCCGGGAGGATCTCTTCTACCGGCTCAACGTCTTCCCCATCCACATCCCGCCGCTCAGAGAGCGCTGCGCCGACATAGCCGCGCTGGCCGCGTATTTCCTCGACAGCTTTAGCCGCTCCTTCGGGCGGGACTTCCGGGGTGTCTCCGTCGAGGCCGAGCAGCTGATGGAGCAGTATGCCTGGCCGGGCAACATCAGGGAACTTAGAAACGTCATCGAGCGCATCTGCATCATGCGCAGCGGCCCCACACTGCTCCCCGAGCATCTCCCCCAGGAGATCAAGATGTGCCAGATCAGCCAGCCCTCCCCAGCCGACGGCGCGGCAAAGCTGGCGATCCTTCCGCCCGACCTCGGCCTGGAAGACGCCATCTGCGCCATCGAAAAGTCGCTCATCCAGCAGGCCCTGCAAAAGACAGGCGGCAACGTGCTCCAGACCGCCCTGAACCTCAAGATCCCGCGCGGCACCCTGCGCTACAAGATGGATAAGTACGGGCTGTAATCACCTCAGAAATAAAGATTGCTCATTCAATTCTCTATGACATAACTATTCAGCAGACTTCACGAAAAAAGCCCTTCAAAAGACAAAAGCC
>DATCHY010000365.1:0-5070 GCA_036508065.1 Geomonas sp.
ACCACGGTCGCCGCGTCGGAAATAAGCAGCGCCTCCCCCAGTTCCTCGCCGATCTGCATGAGCCGCGGCGCATCCGCTGCCGCCCCGGTGCCGTACAGGGCCGCGGCCACACCGATGTGAAGGTAGGGATTGCCGACAAAGGACCCCGCGTCCGTAGCCCGTTTGAGAGCCATACTGTGGGTGCCGGCGAGATCCGACCTGATATCCCGGTCAAAAACGTAGCTCAGGGCAAAGGCGCCGACGACTGCGGCGCTTTGAGCGAGATAGGGGTCGGCCGGCGCAGTGAGAAAAAGCTTCCCCTCGCTGCCCACCCGCGAAAGTTCGTCGCGAATGACCGCGCCGCTGTTGAAGAGATTGTCCGCCGCCCGCGCCGTCGCCGGGAAGCCGCCTGAGAGCACCAGCAGGAGCGCCAGGCAAAAGAGGACCGTCACCCGGAATCGTGCGGTGAGTGCCAACGTCCCGCCAGGTGCTTCCCCCCTTTGCAAAGGAGGAGTTAAACGATCCAGCCGGCAGGGACGGTGCGTACTAGTCAGATCCATTTTTGTCCCCCAAATCATTAGCAAAGAATCAAAAGCAGGGCGACCCGCCGGTCTCCCCTATGGTTGACAGGGCAGACGGGCGCCAACGGACCGCGGGCAGCACAGTCCCGGATTCGGCCCGATGGTGCGGCCTGCCTGCCACCCGGGGAATCGACAAGACAAGATAGGCAAGTTCAGATCCATTAGCAACTTGAAAATGCCGCACGGCAGGCAAAAAAAAACAGCACCCGGTGGGGCGCTGTTTTTTTTGATGGTGGTCCCAAGGGGACTTGAACCCCTGTACCCGACGTGAAAGGCCGGTGTCCTAACCACTAGACGATGGGACCGTATTGATACGGAGGCAGCGGTGCAACTAGTTCAAGATCTGCATCCGTTTGCAAATAAGGTGGCAGGGGTGCGAGGATTCGAACCTCGGAATGACGGAATCAGAATCCGTTGCCTTACCGCTTGGCGACACCCCTACATGCGAGATAAGTCTAATACCAGATCCCGGCAGGGAAAGTCAAGCTTTTTCCTGACGGTTGTTACTTTTTCCTGCAACAGGGAGGATTGAACGCGCCACCTGGGCGCCTGTTTCGATGGCTCTGAGGTTCGCCGGGATGAACCGGTGGTTTCTCTCGGGAAGCGCTTCCTTGAGGGCATCGGCAAGCGAGGCGAGGCTGACCACGCCGGTCAGCGCGACGTAGGCGCCGAGGGCGACCATGTTCACCATCCTGGGGTCGCCGAGGTCGCTGGCGATCTCGTTCATGGCGACCGGGACGATGTCGATGTCGTCGCGCTGCAAGGTGGCAGCATCGGCGAGCGACGAGTTGACGATGCAGACCCCGCCGGGGCGCACCTGCATGCCGTGGCGCTCCAGGGAACCCTGGTTCAGGACGATGAGGGCCGAGGGTGAGCCTACCACGGGAGAGCCGACGGCGCCGTCCGCTATCACGACCGTGCAGTTGGCCGTCCCTCCCCTTTTCTCGACGCCGTAGGAAGGGAAGTAGCAGACGTTCTTCCCCTCGTCCAGGGCGGCATAGGAGAGGAGGTTCCCGGCCAGGAGCACACCCTGTCCGCCGAAACCCGCTATAAGTACATCGTATCGCATCGGGATCTCCCTGAAAGTGAAGGAGATGCTTCCCCCTCACAACTTAATTCTTAAGAGTCAAAATCGGCACACGGATTGGACGGATGTTACGGATAAAGGCAGATTAAGCAAGCTCCTGGTTAAACCAAAAGATTATGTTTAATCTGACTTTATCCGTTCACTCCGTTAGATCCGTGTGCGAGTCTTTGATTTGCCTTTCACAGGTTCTCGTCGTTCTTGAACACGCCGAGCGGAAAGTAGGGTATCAACTCCTCCTGGATCCGGGCGTTCGCCGCGAGCGGGCTGACACCCCAGTTGGTCGGGCAGGAGGAGAGCACCTCCACGAAGGAGAACCCTTTCCCCTCGACCTGGTACCGGAAGGCGCGCTTGATTTCCTTTTTCGCCTCCATCAGGTGCTTCGGCGAGTCGACCGCCACCCGGGCGGAAAAGGCGACGCCGCCCAGCTGCGCCAGGAGCTCGGCCATCCTGATCGGCGAGCCGTCCTTCGCCTTGTCCCGGCCGTAGGGAGAGGTGGAGGTCTTCTGACCAACCAGCGTTGTCGGGGCCATCTGGCCGCCGGTCATGCCGTAGGTGGTGTTGTTCACGAAGATGACCGTGATGTCCTCGCCGCGGTTCGCCGCGTGGATGATCTCGGCGGTCCCGATCGCCGCGAGGTCCCCGTCTCCCTGGTAGGTGAAGACGAAGTTGTCGGGCCTGGCACGCTTCACGCCGGTGGCGACGGCGGGTGCGCGGCCGTGCGGGGACTCGACGACGTCGATGTCGAAGTAGCCGTAGAGAAAGACCGAGCAGCCGACCGAGGCGACCCCGATGGTCCTATCCTGCACCCCGAACTGGTCCAGGGCCTCCGCCACCAGGCGGTGGATGGTGCCGTGGTGGCAGCCGGGACAGAAATGGGTCGAGACATCCTTGAGACTGCGCGGCCTGGTGAAAACCTGTTGCATGTGATAACCCCTCACACAAAAGTAAAAGTTTTGAGTCTTGAGTTTCGAGTTTCAAGTTTTAAAACTCTCAACCCTAACTATAAGTTCTCAGTGCAGAATTCTCAGTTTTTAATTCAAAACCCAAAATTCAAAACTGCTTCTTGATTACCTCGAAGAGTTCCTCGGGCGAAGGGAGCGAGCCGGCACCCGGAGGCCTGCCGTAGAAGGAGACCGGCACCCCGGCGCCCACGGTGAGGCGTACGTCCTCGACCATCTGGCCCGTGTTCAGCTCGATGTCCAGCACCCGGCCGGCGCGCCCCGCAGCCGCAGCAAGCGCCTCTTCCGGGAAGGGGAAGAGCGTGATCGGGCGGAACAGGCCGACCTTGAGCCCCGCCTCCCGGGCCATGGTGACCGCCGTGTGGGCGATCCTGGCCACCGAGCCGAAGGCCGTCACCAGCAGCGTCGCGTCGGCAGTCTGATACTCCTCCGACAGGCACTCCCTTTCCTTCATGACCTGGTACTTGGCGTGGAGATGCCAGTTGTGCGCCTCCAGTTCGCCGTCACCCAGGAAGAGCGACTTGACCACCCTCTGCTCGCCGCCTCCCTTGCCGCGCACCGCCCATCCCTTCTCGGGGAGCTCGCGCACGGGGCGCGGGTTGGGCACCAGCGCCTCCTTCATCTGACCGATGACAGAATCACCGAGCAGCATGACCGGGGTCCGGTACAGGTCGGCGAGATCGAAGGCGTGCATGGTGAGGTCGTACATCTCCTGCACGGAATTGGGCGCCAGCACGATGATCCGGTAGCCCCCGTGCCCTCCCCCCTTCACCGACTGGAAGTAGTCCGACTGCGAGGCGTCGATCCCCCCGAGCCCGGGACCGGAGCGCGAGATGTTGATGATGACGCCCGGGAGTTCCGCACCGGCCATGTAGGAGATGCCTTCCTGCTTCAGGGAGATCCCCGGGCTGGACGAGGAGGTCATGGCGCGCACGCCGCAGGCGGAGGCGCCCAGCAGCATGTTGATCGCTGCCACTTCGCTCTCGGCCTGGATGAACTCACCGGAGAGCTTGGGGAATTCCCGCGAGAGGTACTCCGGGATGTCGCTTTGGGGCGTAATCGGGTAGCCGAAATAGTAGCGGCAGCCGGCCTCGATGGCGCCCATGGCGGCGGCCTCGTTCCCTTTTACAAACAGGCGCTTTGACACGTGGTCCTCCCAAAAAAATACTGCTGATTGATTGCGCGTGCCGGCAAGCCGGGGGCGTGCTGACTTCCGCCCGGTTGGCGACAGCTCAATCTGTATGGAGCTTTGACAGTTTCTGTCGAGAAAGCTATTTGAAGACGGTTATGGCAACATCAGGACAGATTTCGGCGCAGAGAGCACATCCGGTGCAGAGCTCCTGACAGGGAGCCTCGGCTGGTGTGTACCCCTGGTGATTGACCTTATCGCATAGCGTGATCAGCTTCTTCGGGCAGGCGATGGTGCAGATACCGCACCCCTTGCATCTCAGTTCATCTATCTCTATTCGTCCCATTCTGAACAACCCTCATAATCCCGAAGCCGCATTCTAGCGATGCAATCAGCCACCGAAACTAGCAGAAATCAGTCTGACCAGTCAACTTTTTTGTTTACGGTAAATATTTATCGCTTGATTTTAAACGGGTTTGTAGTTTAATAATACATGATTAGTTTTTACACCTTAAAAAATTCCAAGGAGGAATAAAAAAATGGCATCATCCCTGCTCGAATTGACGGCCAATATAGTCTCTTCGCATGCATCGGTATCAGAGATGTCCGGCGAAGATCTGCTTCTGGAACTGCAGAAGGTACACATCGCCTTGCAGAAACTGGAAGGGGAGATGGGCGAAGGCGCGGAGAAGGTCGAGGCGAAGGGGCCGGCCATGTCCGTGAAGAAGGCGTTCCAGCCGGACCAGGTCTGCTGCATGATCTGCGGCAAAGCCGGCATGAAGACGCTGGCCCGTCACCTGGCCCAGGTGCACGGCCTGAAACCGGGCGAATACAGGAAACAGTTCGGCATCCCCAGCAGCCAGGCGCTCACCGCCAGGAACTTCTCCGAGGCGCGCCGGAGAATGGCCCAGGAGAAGGGACTCGCCGACAACCTCGCCAAGGCGAGGGCGGTGCGGGCGGCGAAGCTGCTCGCCAGGGGAGGGAGCGAGAAGAAGGCCCCCAAGGCAAAAAGAGCCAACGCCTGACGGGGAAAAACAGTGCAGCCGCAAAGGAGAAAGAAAAGCCGTCCGGCGCCGGGCGGCTTTTCTTGTATCCGGGCAGACAGAGGTGCGCTCCCCCGCGGAAAAGCGCCCCCATCCCCCTTTGATAGAAAAAGCATTATCACAGAGGTTCACAGAGGGAACCACAGAGTCACACAGAGGAAAGCCATAAACGAGGAACGTTTTAGGATTCAAATCCTAACCTGATTAGCGCTGATCTTCCGCTGCTCCAGTTCCTCCCCCTTCAAGGGGGAGGTCAGGAGGGGGATGGGGTTCTTTTGGCGCCGAGCTAACC
>DATCHY010000366.1:0-2621 GCA_036508065.1 Geomonas sp.
GCGATCTTCACCACCAGGCGGAGGTTGGAAACGATCATCCGGTCACGAGCGGCCTTGTCCCCGAGATCGATCTTCGCGGCCAGCTCCTTCTCCTCGTCGGCGGTCAGAAGCTTGGTCTTCTGTATCTCGCGCAGGTAGAGCTTGATGGCATCGTCGAAATGCTCGACGACCGCCGCCTTGATCTCCTCCTCCTCGACCTCTTCGACTTCTTCGACCCCGACCTCGGCAGGTTCCGCTTCTTCGACGTCCTCAAGTTCCAAGGCGTCCGGGTCCTGCTCGACATCCAAGAAAAGGGGCTCCTTCTCCTCTATTAGCTCGTCGCTTTCCATGCAAGACTCCTATGGCAAACCTTTTAGTTAGACGTCACTGTTACGGGTTCACTGCTCCTCACTCCAGCCGTTTCTGCCGATCAGGCGGACGAATCGGCAGCCGTCCGATTCCCTTCTTTCTACCGAGCCGTCGAGTCCCTTACTGACCAGCACGAGGCTCTGATCCAAACGGTCACCAACCGGTATCACCAGCCTTCCCCCCGGGGCGAGCTGGTCGATGAGACATTCCGGGACGTAGGGCGCGCCCGCGGTCACCAGGATCGCGTCGAAGGGGGCCTCCTCCGGCCAGCCGTCGGTGCCGTCGCCGATGCGCAGGTTCACGTTGAGAAGGCCGAGGCTGTCGAGAGCGCGCCGCGCCTTAAGGGCGAGCGGGCGGATCCTCTCCACCGTGTAGACCCGGTCCGCCAGGGTCGCCAGCACGGCCGCCTGGTAACCGGAGCCGGTGCCGAGCTCCAGCACCTTCTCGCGTCCGGTAAGCCCCAGCATCTGCGTCATCCTGGCCACGATGTACGGCTGCGAGATGGTCTGCTTCTCGCCGATCGGGAGCGAACTGTCGCTGTAGGCCTGGGAGGCCATGGCTTCCTCCACGAAAATGTGCCTCGGTATCTCGGACATGGCCCCGATGACCCGCTGGTCCGTTATGCCGCGCTTTACCAGCTCGGCGACCATCCTCTTTCGTGCAACCCCGAAATTCAAATCTTCCCCCCATCTGTTGGCAGCGGGGAAATATACCAAATGGACGGCTAAAAGTCCAGCATCACCGCACTTGCCACCCCTTGAGCATCTCGATGGAGGCGTAGTTGGTCAGGTCGATATGCAGGGGGGTGATGGAGACGTGCCCCCGGGACACGGCGTGGAAGTCTGTGCCGGGAATGTCCCGGAAACTGAGGTCGGCAGTCCCGATCCAGTAATAGTTCCTTCCCCTGGGATCAACCTTGTCCACGATGGTCCCCTCGTAGCTCCGCTTCCCCTGGCTCGTGATGAGCGGCGCCTTGAGGTGCTCCGCCGCGAGATCGGGGACGTTCACGTTGAGAAAGGTGTCGGGCGGAAGTCCCTTCTCGAATACCGTCAGCGCGAGCCGGGCGGCGCAGGCCGCTGCCGCGTCGAAGTTGTCCCCCGCCCCCTGGGTGACCAGGGAAACGGCAATGGCGGGAATCCCCATCAGGGTCGCCTCCAGCGCTGCGGCCACGGTACCGGAGTAGGTGACGTCGTCGCCCACGTTCGCTCCGCGGTTCACTCCCGAGATGACCAGGTCCGGCCGGAAGGAGAGCAGGCTGTGGATCCCGAGGTTGACGCAGTCGGTGGGAGTTCCGTCGACGGAAAAGACATTTTGGCTGATGTGTGCCGCCCTCAGGGGGTGGTGCAAGGTAAGAGCGTGTCCCACCGCGCTCTGCTCACGGTCCGGCGCCACTACGACAACCTCGGCCACTTCTGAGACCCGCTTCAAAAGGGCAGCAAGCCCGGGAGCATGCACCCCGTCGTCGTTGGTGATCAGTATCCGCACTAGCCTACCCTCGTTAACAGTTTTAAATATTTCGGCCGGAGCTCGGTTCCCGGTGGCCGGTGCGGTCGCAACGCGCGCGACTGTGGAGGCGCGACTGGAGCCTGCGTGGGGGACGAATCCGCCAGAGAAGAGCGGTAAGTCTACCCGGCGGCCCTACCCATCTTTCTTTCGGCCTGGCCGGCGATTACTTTAACACATTTAAATTTTTGCTGACAATATTTAACATTAGTGGTGTCGGAAAATCTGGCACCGGACATGGGAGGAGGCATACGGGCGGGAGACTCTTTTGGCAACTGTCTGATTTACGGTGGGAAGGCAGGAATGCCGATGACGAGTAGTAATCATGACCCGGTGCAAAAGACCAGAAACTTTAAACTTGAAACTAGCACACGGATCGAACGGATTGCACGGATAAAAGCAGATGGGACAGAATCGTTTCAGGTACGCCGGAAAATTCGGCCGATTGACGCTACCCGGTACAACATGTCTCAGTTAATCTGTCGTTATCCGTAACATCCGTTCGATCCGTGTGCGTGGTTCGAGGTTCACGGTTCTGTTTTGCTTCAATCAATCTCGTTGCAGGCGGCCTTTTCCATCCTGGCATAGCGCAGCTTCATGGCGATAAGGCCCGTGTAGCAGACGATGGAAAAGATATTGGCGAGGATCAGAGGGAGGTCGTTCAGTGAGATGCCGTAGATGAGCCAGAGCAGCATGCCGAAGTTCAAGAGGATCAGCTGCCACATGGAAAGGTCGCGGGCGTGCTTGGTCCGGTAGGTCTGAATGACTTG
>DATCHY010000367.1:0-10687 GCA_036508065.1 Geomonas sp.
ATAAAGTCAACAATACCTTCCAGATCATCCTGCGCCGTTCGCGTCCAGGCAACTCGCTGAGAGCGCTTTACCGTCATGCCGCTGGTTCTCTTCGCGCCGTCAACTTCGCCTCGATGCCGGCAAAAACTTCGTCCTGGTCGACCAGACGTCCGGCTCGGATATCATGCTCCCCCTGAACCATCAGTTTGAGCAGGGCTATGGCATCCCTCATGCTTTCATAACTTGCAGGGTCCTGTAAAACGGCACGGGCCAGGCCGTTTTGTGTGATGACCACAGGTCTGCGGGTCTCATTGACCTGTTGCAGCAGGTGGGCTGCATTACTCTTCAGGAAGGTTACGGGCTGTATATCTTTTTCAAGGTTCATTTGTATGCCTCCGGCTTGAATACGGTACCATATTAAGTCTTACCTGCAAAGCCGATAACTCTAGATATGACAATACCCACCCGTCAAAAGCACCCGACCTCTGGTCGCCTTCTCCCTCCTTCGTGCCCTCCGTGTCTAAAAGCCTTTAGGGAATCTCGATGCTTTCCGGGTCGCTCTCGTTTTCGATGACGGCCCATTCGTTCACCACCGGATCAAAATCCGCGATCTTCTCAAGGGACGCTTTCAGATACTTCCCCCTGGCGATGACGGCCGCCTCCCCGCCGGGCAGTATGATTTCGCCGGTCCCGTGAAAGAAACGGCTGTTTTCCTCGGTAATCCTCGCCACCACCTTCAGTTCCACCCCGAGCGGGATCGGCTTCTTGTAGATTACGTTCAGCTCGATGGTCACCCCCCAGACTTCCTTATCGTTGCCGACCATGATGGCGCGGCCGATGGTTTCGTCCAGGATAGCCGAGGCAAGCCCCCCGTGCAGACGGCCCGGGTAACTTTGATGCTCGATCGTCGGAGTGAAGGTGGCAATCAACTCGCCGTTTTCCATCTCGTAAAAGGACGCCTTGAGGCCGGAGTTGTTCTTCAATCCGCAGATAAAGCAGAGCTTCGAGTTGTACTGTTTTCTGATGACCTGGTGCCGCATCCGTCGCTCCCTGTACTACTTTATGGCGTGTTTATGTGGCCTTCTGGATTTTAAAAGGACATCCGCGAGGTATCCAACAACGCCAAGGTTCACCACTAGTACGGTGACTCTGGGCCAGGTGAATTCCCGGGTGACTTCGAAGATTTCCAGGGGGATATATAGGCCGCCGGAAAGCAGGCCGAACCATTCGGCCCACTGCATCGCATTCCAGAGACCGTAGGCCTCGACCAGGCGGACGACCGAGTAAAGGAGCGCCGATAGAGCCAGCATCCAGAGTTGCAAATCGGTCACCCGATCGGCGGCATCGATGAAAATGCTCGGGTAGTGCTGGGCCGGATTGAAGTGCAGGACCCGGACCAGGTGAACGGCAGCCTGGTGCAGGTCCTTGTGGATAACTGTCAAAACTCCGCAGCCGGCCAGAAGGACGAGGATTCCCTTCATCGCCTCAAAGACGGCCACGATGTGCAGCCCTCCTTTTGACGCAGCCTTCTTGCTTGTTTTTGTCATGGTGTCGCGCTCCGGGGGAGTTGCTCCATCCCTTTGGGAGGGAACTTTTTCAGGCCTTTGGGCGTACCTTGAGATGTCCTCGACTGGGGCCTTTCAGCAGCCTCTCGCCACACTCATGCCATCTGGAGTACCTTGAGCGAGATCTCCTCGACCAACGGCTGGACCTTTTCCTTGTAATCCAGCATGTGCGGGGTGCCGAGATGCGTTTTGAGCGCTTCGAGGCTCTGCCACTTCTCGATGATCGTTATGACATTTTCATCGAGCTTTTGTACGGGGAGCCCCGCGTCGATGTCGATGGCGGGGAAATACTCGATGCAGCCGCTCTCCTGTCTCACCTTTGGGACATTGGCGTTGAATATCTCCAGAAACGCTGTGCGTTGTCCTTTCTGTACGCGAATAGATGCGAGTACGCTGATCATGGAATGCTCCTTGTTGTTCGGCGAACCGCCAGGCAGTCAGCGGGTCCCTGTAATGGCATCACACGCCGCTTCCTAGGCCAGGGTCAATGCGTCTCTTGATCAGAGCTGGATCGGCAATGAAAGAAGGGCAAGAAGCTCTAGCTTCACGCTGGCGCCTGAAGTTGAAACAGCGACAGGTAATTGAATGGACCGATCTCCGTCGTTTTGACGAAGCTGAAGCCATAGCCGGCCAGAAGGTCGCTGACTTTTGTTGGAGGTATGCGGATCTGGATCGGTGGTCCCGGCGGTCCGTCCATCACCTTGAATTCTATCACTGCCAGGGTCCCGCCAGGTTTCAAAACCCTCCCAATCTCGAGCAGAGCTCCCTTTTCCGAGCCAATGGAAATGAAGTCGTGCAAAACCGTCGCCAGGAGGCAGAGGTCGACCGAGCGGTCTGGTAACGGGATGATCTTGGTGACATCCGCTATGCCCGTTGCGATTTGCTTGATCTGCCGGGTTTCGATCTCCTCATTGAGCGCGGCGATCCCCTCAGGCCAGAGATCGAAGGCGAAGATCTTCCCTGCGCAGCCGATGCGTTCCGCGGCCGCGATGGAATAAAGACCGGTTCCGCAAGCAACATCAATAAAAACGGTGTCTTTGCCGAGGGCCAGCTCGGCGAAGAGTGCCTCCGCATCGATCAGGCTGAAGCTGCTTTTCCCTGCCGCAATTGGCTTGTCGGGCATAGTAAAAGTCCTTTTGCTGAAATGGATTATTTCTTCGTGGACGGACGGCGCGCGGCGGTTCTTTTGGCCTGCTTGGTCCAATAGCCGAATTCGTGCGCGTAGCAGGCGTTCTCCAGGTCCGATACCTTTTCCTGCAGATACCGCTGGGCGTCTGCGATCGCCGAATTATACACGCAGGGACCGATCTCTTCCAGGCAGTACTTCAGAAAAAGCGAGGCCTGCAACTCGCCTATATCGTTATCCATGTTCTCGGAAACGTAGCGGCGGATCGACGCGGTGAGGGCCTTTTCGACTTCTCTTTTTAACTCGATCTCCATCGGCGACCCCTTTGTGGATTAATTCTACTTCTGTTCTGGTCAGTGCTACGCAAGAGCTAGCTGCGGAAGATGAAAAAAACCGCGCCGCCCAGGCAGCAACCCGCCCAGAGGTAATCCAGCTTCAGCGGCTGCCCCATGTAGAAGACCGCAAAGGGGACAAATACCGACAATGTGATTACTTCCTGCATGATCTTCAGCTGGCCGAGGTTGTAGGCCCCGTAGCCCGCGCGGTTGGCCGGCACCTGCAGCATGTACTCGAATAAGGCGATCCCCCAACTGGCCAGCACTGCCACGTACAGGGGGGCGGCGCGCAGGTTCTTCAGGTGTGCGTACCAGGCAAAGGTCATGAAGACGTTGGACAGCACCAGCAATACGATTGTTCTCATAGTCATTCCGAATGCACGATTTTTGAATCAACTGCCGGACGAGAGGATACCATGATTGCCGGTGAGAGTGCAAAGAGGTTCGACCCGCCCCTGATCTTCCGAGGCATTATCGGACCTGATTGGTGCTAATCTTCCGCAGATCATGTTCCTCCCCCTTCAAGGGGGAGGTCAGGTGGGGGATGGGGATGTTTTGATGCCGAATTTGCCCCATCCCCACCCCGGCCCTTTGAAGGGGAGGGAGTTTCTCCAGCGGAAGATCAGCGCTAGTCAGGTTATTGGAAGACAATGAATGCGAAAGGCGCTCATGCTGGACCGTTTTGTATTGTTAACGCCCGCCAAAAGCTGTAATATGTGCCGGTTTATTTGTTGCCGCCGACACTGTCTGAAAAGCTGGACGATACTATTTACGCGAAGGGATCAAACATGAACATTGACAAACAAGAAGTCTACCTGAAGGAATGGCAGGGCCACGAGGAGTATGCCGAGCGCATGCTTCCGGTGATCGGCCATCTGTACCGCGAGCACAACATCGTTACTACCGTGTACGGTCGCTCGCTTGTCAACAGTCCGACCATCGAGATACTCAAGGCGCATCGTTTCGCCCGTCTGATTCTCGACTGCGAGCTTACCGTGCTGGAGACTTTCCCCCTCCTGGGGGCTATTGCCAAGCTCGATCTGGCGCCGGCGCGCATCGACATCGGCAGGCTGACCGTGCGCTACCAGGCCCAGGCAGGGATCCTCGGCGTGGATGACTTCGTGCTCCGGGAGCTTGCCTCGGTCGACACCGGGCGCTCCCCGCTTCTGAGCGAGCCGCAGGATATCGTGCTGTACGGCTTCGGCAGGATCGGTCGTCTGCTGGCCCGCATCTTAATAGAGAAGTCGGGAAGCGGTGAAAAGCTTCGGCTGCGCGCCGCCGTGGTACGCAGGGGGAGCGAGGACGATCTGATCAAGAGGGCGAGCCTTCTGCGCCGCGACTCGGTTCACGGCCCCTTCAACGGCATCATCACCATCGACGAGGAAGAAAACGCGATCATCGCCAACGGCAACATGATCCGGATCATCTACGCCGACGCCCCGGAAAAGGTGGATTACACCCAGTACGGCATCCATAACGCAATTCTGATCGACAACACCGGCAAGTGGCGCGACCGCGAGGGACTCGGGCGCCACCTGCAGGCGCAGGGGATCGCCCAGGTGCTGCTCACCGCGCCGGGCAAGGGTGACATACCCAACGTCGTTTCCGGCGTGAACAACGAACTGATCGTCCCTGAGGAAACCATTTTCTCCGCCGCGAGCTGCACCACCAACGCCATCGTGCCGGTGCTGAAGGTGCTCAACGACCGGTTCGGCATCGTGAGCGGCCATGTCGAGACCTGCCACTCCTACACCAACGATCAGAACCTGATCGACAACTACCACAAGGCGGACAGGCGCGGGCGTAGCGCCCCGCTCAACATGGTCATCACCGAGACCGGCGCCGCCAAGGCCGTCGCCAAGGTGCTCCCGGAACTGTCCGGCAAGCTGACTGGCAACGCCATCCGGGTGCCGACCCCGAACGTCTCCCTCGCCATCCTCAACCTGGAGCTGGCGCAGGAAACCGACGTTGCGTCGCTGAACAGCGAGTTGCGGGCCGTGTCGCTGGACTCCCCGCTGCAGAACCAGATCGACTTCACCAACTCCCCCGACGTCGTCTCCAGCGATTTCGTCGGCTCCCGCCACGCCGGAGTGGTCGACTCCCTGGCGACCATAGTTCAGGGAAAACGCTGCGTCGTCTATGTCTGGTACGACAACGAGTTCGGTTACAGCTGCCAGGTGGTGCGCATGGCACAGAGGATGGCCGGCCTGGAGCTGCCGTCGCTGCCGGCGTAAGATGCTAACAGCAGCGTCACCTTGGACAGGGCAAGACAGAAAAAGGGCACCCGCGATTCGGGTGCCCTTTTTCTCTTCTTCAAACCGGAGTTAAAAACGTTGCATGGCCGCGCAGGGAGCTTGTTTCCTTGTTAAAATGAGGAGTCGGGGTAAAGTCTCCCTGCAGGGGATACGCGAACATGGTTGATACGGGGAAGGGGCTTAAATTCAAAACGGCGAGGAAGGTTCTGTCACGCACCATAATGACAGTCGTTTGCGCTCTTGTGCTCATTGTCCTTGCCCTCGGCATCTATCTCGCGACGCCGCTTCCCGCACGCCAGGTGTCACGGTACCTGACGTCCTACCTGCATCAGACCTTCACCGTAGACCGCCTGCAGACCACTGGCGCCACGCTCTATCTCAGGGGGGTGCGACTGGCTAACCCTCCGGGGTTTCAGAAGGGGAGCCTGGCAGTGGCGGATTCCGTGGCACTTGCGCCGCAATGGGGCGACCTTCTGCTCGGCAGGCAGCATTTCCGCCTGATTGCGCTGGACGGGATCAAGATACATCTGGACAGGAACAGCAAGGGGGTCTGGAACTTCGCCCAACTGCAGCAGCTCTTCGCCGGCAAAAAGCCCTCTGCCACGGAGACCCGCATCAGGGAGCTCACCGTCAAGAACGGAGCCCTCACTGTCGGCGGCCAGGGGGTGCAGGGGATCGCGCTGCAGCTCTTCAACGTGACCACCAAGGGGTCGCTCGATTCGAGGGTCGATCTCGCCTTTGAGGATGCGGCGCACGATCATTTCGCCCTCAAGGGGAAAGCCCGTGCCGGGACTGATCCGGTCTTTGACCTCACCTTGACGGCTCCGGCGCTAGCGCTGAAGCAAGTCGCCGCCCTCGTGAATGTGCAGAGGCCCGACCTGTTTGAAGGTGGCAGAGGCAGCCTTGAAGTGACCACCAGCCTGCACAAGGGAGAGCTCACTGCCGCGGGTAAATTCGAATTTAGCGATCTACGCCCTTCGGTTGAAAGAAATGCCTTCCCTCTGACAGGTAAGCTGGAATTTGCCGCCGATTACAGCCTCCCGAGGGATGCGGGGCGCCTGGAAACCTGCACCCTGACAGTCAATAAACTGGTGAAGGCCCATGCGAGAGGGACGGCGGAAGGTTTCAAAAGAGACGGTAACTTCGCCCTCGACCTCGGCTTCGAAGACGTCGATCTCGGCGGTCTCAACGCCTTCGTGCCGGAAGAGGTCGGCAAAAACCTGGTCTTTGGCGGCAGGCTCGGCAGTGAGGCGCTTCATATCGCGGGAAGCAGAAGCCAAGGTGTGACCAGTGCGTCCGGCACCCTGCAGTTGCACGACGGCGCGCTGACCAGGGAAGGCCGGCTCCTTGTGGCGGGACTGGCCGGGACGGTCGGCTTTTCCCGGCTTGAGGCGGGAGTCCTCGCCAAAGGCAGGTTCTCGCTTTCCGGTTCGCACGAAAAGGCGCTCCTGGAAACGCTCGATATGCCGTTTTCCCTGACGGCTTCCCGTCAGCTGAAGCCGCTTCGGGCTGAAATCCCTTCCCTTTCGGCGCGCCTGATGGGTATCCCCTTTTCGGGCCGTCTCGAATTCTATGCCTCCAGAGAAAGCCCGTTGACCGCTTCCCTCAAGGTGCCAGCGGCTAAGCTTGCGACGCTCAATCCCCTGCTGAAGCCCTATGATCTGACTGCGACAGCCGGAACCGCCTCTGTCGAACTCGACCTCGCGGGGAGGAGCCTGCAGGAATTAGGCGCCACGGCGGGTCTACAGCTTGCGGATGTCCGCGGCAGCCGCGGGAAAGACTCCTTCGCCGTGAAAAAAGGATCCGTCAGCGCCAGGGCGCTCAGGGAGGTCGGGCATCTTTTGGTGCAGGGCGATGCGCAGTTGAAGTCCCTGGCTTTCAACGGGAAGGGTGGGGACGCACGGTTTAATTACCGGATTGCTGATAAGGTAGTCTATCTTGAGGGCGCGGATCTCAGCATCGGCGGCACACGTGTTTACATAGCCAAGCTGAGAGCCGCTATTCCGGTAAAGGAGACTCTGGCTAAGGGTACCCGATATCCAATCGACCTCGAGTTCGACGGCTGTGCCATAAAGCAAAGCGGGCTGGAGGTGAACCCGCTTACCGGCCGTCTGCGGGCCAACCTCGACACGGACTCCGCCGGCAGATGGCTTGAGGGAGCGGCAGAGCTTTCTTCCCGCTGCGTTACCTGGGAGGGCAAAGCCGTGGCGGATCCGGCTGTTAAGATCGCCTTTTCCCGGCCGGGAGCCAAGGGGGAGGTGAATGGGCGGGTTCTGGGAGGGACGCTGGCCGGCGCCTTTTCCTTCAATCCTTTTGCCCCTGAGGCGCGCGCTACCTTCGACCTGAGGCTCAAGGACGCGGGATTGGCGGCGGCCCAGTTCAGCGCCAAGCGCCAGGGTATCTACCCTTCCGACGGGCTGGTCGAGATGCGCATAAACGGCGGCTATTCCCGTCGGGACGGTCTTGCCTTTCGCTTTGAGTCCAAAGGAAGCAGGATCGCCCTGGCCGGTGCCGGCGGGAAGACCCTGGTGTCCGGCGCGGGGATGGCTCTGGCGGGAACCCTGGCAGGCGAGCGTCTCACGATCAGCGAGGCGGTGCTCTCTCCGGGGGCCGGCGTGGCAGTCAGGCTCAAAGGGGAGTTCGTCCATGCCCTCTCGCCGCAGCGTACCGGAAGCCTGACCTTTTCCCTGCCGGAGACTGCGGTGAACAACATCGTCGACCCTTTGATCAATCTCCTGCCTCGGCTAATCCAGGAGGCAACGGTTGACGGGACATTGGCAGCGGACGGAAAGCTCGATCTGCGTGAGGGAAAACAGCTTCTGGACGGATCGCTCGTGTTGAAAGGTGGACGGTTGGAGGTGGCGGCGCAGAAGCTGGTTGCTGCCGGCATCAACGGAAGGATTCCCTTCTCCCTCGACCTTGCTGGGCAGGCGGGCGGCAGGCCGCAGGGCGGCTTGAATTTCAGCAGGAAGAACTACCCGCAGCTCCTGGAAAAATTGCGCAAGGGGACCGGTGGCGGGCAGGTCGTCACGGTCGCCAAAATAGGTTTCGGCGCCTTGGAACTGGGCACCCTGACCATGCACGTAGCTGCTGCAAACGGCATCACCGAGATCACCTCGCTGAACAGCTCGCTTTATGAGGGAGCGCTGTTCGGCACGGGGTTCGCCACCATGCGGGAAGGGCTCAGCTACCGGGGAGACCTCCTGGTCAACGGCCTCAGCCTGAAACAGCTCTGCAGCATATTCCCGGATATCAAAGGGTATATTTCAGGACGCGTCGACGGCGTCATCAGCCTGAGCGGCGGAGCAAAAGGGCTCCAGGGGCTCTCCGGGTTCGCGGAGCTCTGGGCTCGTGAAGGTGCCGGCGAAAAGATGCTGGTCAGCAAAGAGTTTCTGCAGCGCTTGTCCAAGCAGAAGCTGAGCGGATTCTTCTTCAGGTCCGACCGCCCCTACGACCAGGCGGAGATTAGAACCATGATGGAGGAGGGAGATTTGACCTTCGAGACCCTCAAGATCCTGCATGCCAATCTGTTCGGTGTGCGCGACCTGAGCGTTTCCATCGCGCCGACCCAGAATCGTATCGCCCTGGACCATCTCCTCGATTCCATCAAGCAGGCGGCCGTGCGGGGCAAGGCTGCGGCAGGAGATGGTGCACCGGCCGAAGAGGGTGCGCCGGCGGGGACACCCGTTACGCCGGAATTCAAATGGGGAGAGTGATGAGCGGCATGCCTAGGGGTGTTTGTGGCTTTTCAAGCGAGCCAACCATGCTATATTTGACATTTGCGGTAACTATTCAGTTGCCATTGGCTCCTGCAGCCGTATGGTGGGCCGTGCCCACCGGCAGCCGTCGGCAAGGGCGCCCGCAAGGGGTGCCCCTACAGAATCGGTGTTGTAGGATGCACATTGCGGATATCCACGCCGACGGTGATCGGTGGGCACGGCCCACCCTACGCTATCTTAATCTTAATCTGGGAGGAACCTATGAAGACAAGTCTGAAATCGCTGCTGACAGTCGCCTGCTTTCTTGTCACGGCGTGTGCCGTGATCACCGTCAATGTCTATTTCCCGGAGAAGGCCGCCAAGGAGGCGTACAAGTCTCTGGACGAGATGCTCCTGAAGGACGGCGCTAAATCGCCCGCCGGAGAGAAGGCGCCGTCCACCGAGCCGATGCTGCCGCAGGAAAAACCGCAGAGCCGCCTTATCAAAGAACTCCCGTCCTTTTCCCTGGTTCAAGCCGCATATGCCGCCGATGTCGACGCCGATACGCTGGCCATCGAGCTCTCCAGTATGCCGGAGGTCCTGAAGGCCTACGATGAGATGAGCCATAGGCTGCCCAGGCTGAACGCGCTTCTTTCCAGCGGGGCTGTCGGCCTCACCAACCAGGGCCTCGTCTCAGTGCGGGAAAAGGGGAAGGTCAACGCCCAGGATGAAAGCCTGGTGGCTGCGGAAAACCAGAGCCGAAAAACGGTGGTTATGGCCATGGCCAAGGCCATTCTGAAGCTCAATAAACAGAAGGAAAGCAAGGCGGCACTGGACCAGGTGCTGGGCAAGGCGGCGTCAACCTACGCCGATACCAAGCGGGAAGCGGCGCAGCCGGGATGGTGGACACAGCTCCAGAACGGCCGCTGGGTACAGAAATAGTAAGGGTTCTGCGGCGGCTGATCGGGGTGTCCTGACAGCGGTCCACTGCTTTCTTTGATAGTTGACGTTGCTGTGCAAACATTGCAATCGTGGGTGAAAAGCAGAAACTGCCATATTGTACGGCTTTAGGTGGAAAACCATTACGGGATGTCCAGAATTTGCACCTTGACCAGGCAGCCGGTAACAGCAGTGCGCCATCAAACATTCGTTTGTTTTCAGCAGCTTAGTTGCTTTTAAGCCTCTTTGGCTAAATTGGCACGGCTCTTGTATATACTTTAACCATTCGAGGAGACTGATCAAAGGCTGTACTAAAGGCTCGTTCTCCAAAGGCCAAAATATGAAACAGGGCAGGGTTATCTCGCTAGGGAAATATAAGGCACAGCGCCTAAGCGAGCCCAAGAGACTCAGCCAGGCTGCTGTCCAGAAAAGCCTTCCCGGTGCAGATCGTCTCTGGGAGCTGCTCGACAGGAACATCAGCATCTCGGTCTGGCAAGCAGGTAACTAGGCGGGATCGCTGCAACAAAACACTTACTTTGCGTCGTTATGGAGCTCTCCTTTCGTCTCGGCGCTTTTTTTCTTCGGCGTTACCGGCACTAAAATCCGGGTAGCGCCACCGCAAGCTCTGGCACCCGCAAGGGGTGCCAGAGCCAAAAAACAATTGAATAACCTTTTGCGCCGTGATGGAGCCCTCCTTTCGTCATGGCGTTTTTTTTTGCCTTTTATCGGGAGCTTGTGGCGGATGGGGCGCCTTTCTTAATCCGGAGAGGAATCGCGGGCTGAATGTTCT
>DATCHY010000368.1:0-4059 GCA_036508065.1 Geomonas sp.
AAGCCCGGGGTAATTGACCCAGGTGACCAGCGGGTTCTGCTCGAGCCACTCGGCAACCTTTTGGGCGTTCTCCACATGACGCTGCATCCTTACGTGAAGCGTCTCCAACCCCTGAATAATCTGGAAAGAGTTGAACGGCGAAATGCAGGCACCCATGTCGCGCAGCAGCTCGACCCTCATCTTGATGATGTAGGAGATGTTGCCGAGAGCATCCCAGAACTTGAGCCCGTGATAGGAGGGGTCCGGCTCGGTGAACTCAGGGAACTTGCCGTTATTCCATGGGAAGCTGCCGCCGTCGACCACGCAGCCGCCGATGCTGGTGCCGTGACCGCCGATGAACTTGGTGAGCGAGTAGACCACGATATCCGCCCCGTGCTGGAGCGGCTTGAAGACATACGGGGTCGCGACGGTGTTGTCCACGACGTAAGGAATCCCCGCATCGTGGGCCACCTTGGCGATCGCCTCGAAATCATCGACGTTGTTCTTCGGGTTGCCGATCGTCTCGCTGTAGACCATACGGGTATTTTCGTCAATGGCCTTGCGGATGTTCTCCGGGTCCGAGGAGTCGACAAACTTGACGGTTATGCCGAGCTTGGGGAGCGTGTAGTGGAACAGGTTGTAGGTGCCGCCGTACAGGTAGCTGGTGGAGATGATGTTCTGCCCGGCGCTGGCGATGTTAAGAACCGCATAGGTGGTAGCCGCCTGCCCCGAGGCGACCGCGAGCGCCGCTACGCCCCCGTCCAGCTCCGCTATCCTCTTCTCCAGCACATCTGTGGTCGGATTCATCAGCCGGGTATAGATGTTGCCGAACTCCTTAAGCCCGAACAGGTTTGCCGCATGCTCAGCGCTCTTGAAGACATACGAGGCGGTCTGGTAGATCGGCACGGCACGGGACAGCGTCGTCGGATCAACCGTCTGGCCTGCATGGAGTGCGAGGGTATCAAACCCATAGGAATTTTCTGACATGTCGTTTATCTCCCGCCTTCTTAAAAACCATTTCGGTAAAGAACCATGGCTTAATTTTATACAAAATGAGAGAACTTCTGTCAACAAATTTGAACGAGATTCCGACTAAATCAGTCAGGAAGCCTGCCGTACAACTCCGTGGCGCGCGCCAGCTTCGTGGCGAGCTTTGCGGAGAAGGCATCCGCCGGACACCTCCAGCTCCAGTTGCCGCCGGCGACCCCTGGTACGTTCATCCTGCCGGAGCTCGGCAGCTCCAGCAGGTCCTGCATCGGGATGATCGCGTAGTCGGCGACCGAGGCGAGCGCGCATTTCACCAGCTGCCAGACTATTTCATCCCGGTCCCGGTCCAGGTAGGCGAGCACCGTCTTCTGCTCCTTCGCCTTCAACGAGTCGAACCACCCCGCGGTGGTGTCGTTGTCGTGGGTGCCGGTATAGGCGACGCAGGAACGGGAGTGGTTATGTGGCAGGTACGGGTTGTCCGGGCCCGAGAGGAAGGCAAACTGCAGGACCTTCATGCCCGGGAAGCCGAATCGGTCCCGGAGCGCCTCCACCTCAGGCGTGATGATTCCGAGATCCTCGGCGATGATCGGCAGGGTTCCCAGCGCGGAGCGCAGAGCATTGAAGAGCGCCTCTCCCGGGCCTTTGACCCAGCGCCCGTTGACCGCCGTCTTCTCCCACATCGGCACCTCCCAGAACGCCTCGAAGCCGCGGAAGTGGTCGATCCGCACCATGTCGTAGAGGGAGAGGTCGTTGCGCAGCCGCGCGATCCACCAGCTGTAACCCTCCGCGGCCATCTTGTCCCAGTTATACAGCGGGTTGCCCCAAAGCTGCCCGGTCTTGCTGAAGTAATCCGGCGGCACCCCAGCCACGACGATAGGCACCCCCTTTTCGTCCAGATGGAACAGCTGCGGATTGGCCCAGACATCGGCGGAATCGAAGGCGACGAAGATCGGAAGGTCCCCGACGATGGAGATCCCGAGCACATTGGCGTACCCCTTGAGCTTTTTCCACTGGCGGGCGAACTGCCACTGCAGGTACTTCTGTTCCCCGATGGCGCTCCCCAGTTTTTCGCTCCAGCTGGCAAGCGCCTCGGGGTCCCGTTGTGCCAGCGCCTCCGGCCACGAGTTCCAGCTCTCCCCCCTGAACTGTTCCTTCAAGGCGATGAACAGGGCAAAATCGTGCAGCCAGAAGGTGGCGTCGCAGAATTGCCAGAATTCCTCCTTGCGCTTCTGAGGGGCAGCTGCGAAGAAGTTGGCGGCCGCCCCCTTCAAAATCCCGATCTTATAGAGCTCGGCGGCACCGTAGTCGACCCGGTCGGCAGGGAGATCCGAGAGCAGATCGTCCAGCGAGAGGTCGCCGTCGTCTGCCACCGCCTCCAGGTTGATCAGGAGCGGATTCCCCGCAAAGGCCGAATAGCAGGAGTACGGCGAGTTTCCGTAGGCGGTTGGGCCAAGCGGGAGGATCTGCCACAGGGCCTGTCCCGACTTGTGCAGGAAATCAATGAAGCGGCGCGCTTCCTCGCCGAAGGAACCGATGCCGCCGCTCCCCGGGAGAGATGTTGGATGCAGGAGAACTCCACTTTTTCTCTGTCTCACTATGAACACCTCGATTGCATTGAAATTTCCGTCCATCGCTTAGCCCCAGTCCGCAACCCGTGTTAAATTGACTAACCAAGCCCGCAGCGCGTCACCACACAGCTGCGGCAATCGCTGCAGAACCGCTTCGGCAGGTAACAGGTCAGCATTTGACAGGTGTGACTGAAGCTGGCACTGAATGGATTAAAAAACGGCAGAGAGTACTATGACACAAAAAAGGGATATTGCAAACAATACGAGGGCTTTACGGGAAGAGCGGTAGGTGCTATAGTGCCGCCCATGGAAACTATCAAGACAGCAACATTCGAGGCATTACTGGAGTCCGCCCTTCCTGACGGGAACGACGGATACATATTCACCCTGGACGGCGAGAGCTATCAGATCAAGGACACCCTGGAGATATCCGGGATCGCCTCCAAGAAAGGGTACATTATCATCTACTAGATCCTGCTTGACGGCTCTGCATCAAGTTCTTCGCTTTGCGACCAGAAGACTTCCTTTTCCCGTTCCCTTCACCTTTCAGGCCGCTGCCAGCACCTCGTCCACCCGCGCGCCGTTCAGGGTCTCCTCCTCGAGGAGCGCCGCGGCAAGGGCATCCAGCTTGGCGCGGTTGTTCGATACCAATTCAAGCGCTTTAGCCTCGGCCCCCCGGATCAGCGCGGCTATCTCCTGATCGATGAGCCAGGCCATCTCCTCGGAGAAGGTCTTCTCCTCGGCGAGCTTCATGCCGAGGAAGGGATGCTCCTCGCCCCTGGGGAAGGTCATCGCGCCGATCTTCTCGCTCATCCCCCACTGGCAGACCATCTTCTCCGCAAGCTCCGTCACATTCTTCAGGTCGCTCTGCGCGCCGGAGGAGACATCGCTGAAGACCACCCGTTCGGCGACCCGGCCTCCCAGCGCCACGCAGAGGCGGTTCACCAGGTAGGCGCGCGGGTAGTGGTAGCGGTCGTCTTCGGGGAGCTGCTGGGTCACGCCGAGCGCGCGCCCCCTCGGTATGATGGTCACCTTGTGGACCGGGTCGGTGCTCGGCAACAGGCGCGCGACCAGGGCGTGCCCCGCCTCGTGGTAGGCGGTGATCCGTTTTTCCTCGTCCGAGATCACCATGTGGCGCTCTCCTCCCATGAGGATCTTGTCCTTGGCCCGCTCCAGTTTATCCAGGTTCACCACCAGCTCGTTGTCGCGCGCGGCGAGGATCGCCGCCTCATTCACCAGTCCCTCCAGGTCCGCACCGGTCATCCCGGGGGTCCCCTTGGCTATCACCGCGAGGTCGACGTCGGCCGCAAGCGGGATCTTCCTGGTATGGACCTTCAGGATCTTCTCCCGGTCCCGCCAGTCGGGACGCTCGATCACCACATGCCTGTCGAAGCGCCCGGGGCGAAGTAGCGCGGGGTCGAGCACGTCCGGCCGGTTGGTGGCCGAGATGACCACCACCTCGGTGTGCGGGTCGAAGCCGTCCATCTCAGAGAGGAGCTGGTTCAGCGTCTGCTCCCGCTCGTCG
>DATCHY010000369.1:0-4239 GCA_036508065.1 Geomonas sp.
ATCCAGCAAACTCGAAGGAAAAGGCAATTACAAACAATCAAAAGCCTCACCACAGAGGGCACAGAGGAACACAGAGGAACACAGAGGAAATCTTAAAACAACCTGACTAGCGCAGATCTTCCGCTGGAGAAACTCCCTCCCCTTCAAGGGTCGGGGTGGGGATGGGTTAGCTCGGCGCCAAAAGAACCCCATCCCCCTCCTGACCTCCCCCTTGAAGGTGGAGTAACTGGAACAGCGGAAGATCAGCGCTAATCAGGTAAAATAATGGCTAAAATTTTTCGTTTTGAACCTGGGTTTTGATTTTCCTCTGCGAACCTCGTGTACCTCTGTGGTGAGGCTTCATGCTTTTGGTTGCATGTTCACCAGGACCAGTCCGCTGGGAAGCGATTCGCCGAACTGACGCACCCGGTCGGCGTCCTTCACCGGGACCGTTTCCCGCACCACCTGAAGCTCCTCGGGGCGGGCTCCGGCGTCCTTCATCTTCTGGAGGATCTCCTGGCGCAACTCGGGTGCCAGGTCGATGTCGCGCCGCTCAGTCCTGCGGGCGGCCTGGGCGAACAGGGGATTGAGGGGTGCGTAGGCGGGATCTTTCCAGTCAAGCTCGCGCACCTGACGGAACAGTTTTTCCACCTCCGAAGGCGGCAGGACGACATCCGGGCCTGCGTAAAGCGGGATGCGGGAGAGCAGCCGCCCGAGGGCCCAGGCATACGGTATCCTGTTGGATGTCTGGGGCTTTCTGAGGCCGGCGCAAAGGAGTTTCACCAAATGCAGCTTCCGGTCCAGGGAGATCCGCTCCAGAGACCCCGCCAGATAGAGGATCTCCGCAGTCTCGAGCTGAGACGGCAGCATCGGGAGGATCTTGTCGAGGATCTTCTCCTGCCGCCGGGCGTTGAGACCACCCGCCGTGCGGCGCCAGAGCAGGTACCATTGGACCAGCACCCGCTTCTCCCGGGGAAAGGCCATGCCCAGGTCGAAGAGCCGCCAGAGCTCCTCGATGCGCGACTCGTCCAGCGCAAAGCCGTAACCGGGACGCAGGGCGAAGCCCGCCAGGTAAAGCCAGGACTCCTCGTGGTCGACGCTGCGGCTGCGGCGGGTCATTCCCTGCGAGATGGCGGGCCAGAGCCCTCGGAGTGTGGCCGAATCCCACCCCTCGCGCGGGCTGCCCAGGGTCTTTTCCAACTGCCGCACCAGCTGCCGTGGCTTCGCCTCGGGGAGGCCGGGATCCCTCTTCTTGCCGTACAGGGAGAGGATGAGCCCCACGGCCTCACCCAGTTCCCTTTTGGGCGGCGCGTCCTCCGGCGCCGGGACGCTCTCCTCTTCGCCCACCGGGCGGCGCAGGTTGAAGTCGAGGCGCCAGCGGCCCGGGCCGTCCCGCTCCACGCAGAAAAGCTGCAACAGGCCGAGCTCGTTCAAGGCACATTCGAGGGTGACCCGCAGCCGGTTGTTGGCCGGTTTGGGTCGCCCGGCCGGCAGATGGATTGCGGTCTGCAGGGGCGGCAGCGGCTGGAACTCCTCTTCGCGCCAGGGGACCACCTCCCCGGCCGGGTCGTTCAGGCGGCGGTTGGAGAAGAAGCACTGAAAGCGCACCGACTGGTTCACCAGGAGATCGAACTCGGCGTTTTCAATGCGCACCGACTGGTTCGCCTCCATCCCCTTGGGAAGCACACAGATCAGGGAGGGGACGTTCTTCTGCTTCCCCCGCACCACCTCCAGGTAGAGCGCGCGGGCGTGGCCGCCGGTGATGCGCTCCCCTCCCCCCGGAGCCTGCAGGATGTGGCCGTAGCGGGCCGCGCCCCGTGCCACGGCCAGAGCCATGGCGCCGTTTTGCAAGACCGCCGGTGCCTGGCCGCCCTGCCAGCGCGCCACCAGACCGGTCAGGCGCCGGCGCAGGAACCCGGGTGTGACGGTGCCGCCGTTGTAGAGGACCGCATGGACCCGGCGCCCCTCAAGAAAGGCGGCCAGGTGCCGGGTAACCGCGGTGTCCTCCGCGTAGGGAAGCCCCCACTCCCGCAGTCCGCCCCCCTTTTTAGCGGGGCGCTCGGCAGCTTCGCAGTCGGGGAAGAATCCCTCCAGTACGATTTCCCGCACCTCGGCTGCGCTTATGGACGCGGAAAGGGTCGAGGCGAAGAGCCCCGCGCCGGCTCCCGCGAGGGTCAGGGTGAAGGCGGCACCCGCTTCTCCTTTTCCTTCCTCCATCAGGATGCGCTCTTTAAGCTCCCGGGCCTGCACCAGCAGCTGGTTCCACTGGCCGCCGGAGAGTCTCCCTTTGCCGCCGGTCAGCTTCTGCTCGAAAAGGTACGCCAGGGTGAGGTCGATGTTGTCGCCTCCCAGAAGCAGGTGCTCGCTGACAGCCACCCGGCGCAGGGCAAGCCCGGTGGGCGATTGCGGGTCGCCGGCGACCTCGAAGAGGCTCAGGTCTGTGGTCCCGCCCCCTATGTCGCACACCAGCACCCGCGCCTTCCGCTCCGGCACCAGGTCCAGCAGGTCGAGCAGCTCGCTTACGTGCGCCCCCGACCCCAGCCAGTCGTAAAAGGCGGCCTGCGGCTCCTCGATGAGGGAGATCCGCTCCGGAAAACCGGCCATTCGCGCGGCTTCCAGGGTAAGCTGCTGCGCCGCCTCATCGAAGGAGGCCGGCACGGCGAGCACGATTTCCTGGTTCTCGAAGCGCGCTTGCGGGCCCGCGGCGGCGTGCGCCAGGTTCCACGCCTCCTTGAGGTAAACGAGGTAGGCGCTGCTTGCCTGCACCGGCGAAAGCCGGTCCTTGGGAGGGACTTCAGCGGACTGCCAGGGGAGAATGGCCGCGGTGCGATCGATCCCGCCGTGGCAAAGCCACGACTTGGCCGAGTGGATCACCCGACCGGGGGTGTCAGCCATCCGGTTGCGGGCAAAGATCCCGGGCACCCAGTCGCCCTCGACTGCGGGCACCCCGGCGCTCCCCGGCTGGAAGCCGCTCTGGCGGTCGGCGGACGTGGTAAGGTAATTGAAGGACGGCAGGGTCGGGCTTTCTGCGGTACTCCCGGGCGAGTCCCACTGGGGCACCGGCAGGACCTGCGGCCCGAGGTGAGGAGCGCCGGCGTCCAGGTAGGCGAGGACGCAATTGGTCGTGCCGAGGTCGATCCCGATCTGATAACGTGGCGTCGCCATTCCCTACTGCCCCCGGACGTTGAATTCCAGCTTCCACTTTTGCCCCGTGGGTTCATGCCGCATCCAGAGCTCCAGCGTCCCCAGCTCGGTCACCACGGAATGCAGCGTCACCGGGATCATGTCGCCCTCCCGCCCTTCCAGCGGAGGCAGGGCGACTTGCAGGCTGGCCGTCTCCTCCAGCTCCTCCTCGGCGCTCACCAGGTCGCCGACCCGATCCCCGGCACGCACCGTGGAGGAGAAAAAGCTAAATTCCACCATTTCTCCGGTGACCAGGCCGAAGTCCCGGCCGGAAAGGCTCTCCTCGCTCCCCTCCTCCATCCCCTGCGGCACCACGCAGACCGCCTTCAAGGGCGGCATCATCCCGGGCACCGCCGGCATGGATGATTCCAGTCCGATGTAATAGGAGCGCGCCGTGCCCGCCTTGATGCGGATCCCTTCGCCCATGAGCCGGGTGCGCGCGTAGACCGCCGCCCCCTTGGCCACAGCCAGGTCGAAATCGGATTCAGGCAGCTCGACGACAGCCGCACCGCCGTTCCAGGCGCAAAGGAGATCCAGGACGCGCCCGCGCAGCGCTTGGGCCTTGAAGACGCCGCCGTTGAACAGGATGGCGGTGGGGCAGACAAATTGCACCCCTTCCTTCTCCCGCACCTGCTTCGCCACCAGCCCGGACAGGGTGTCGCTCCCCTGGGTGTTCCTGAAGCTGCGCGCCAGAAAGAAGGCGAGATGCCTGCTCAGCGCGGGGTCGGCGGCGTAGTCGAGGCCGAACTCCTTCAGCCCCAGGTGCCGGCGCCGGGCCGGGTGCTCGGCTATGCCGGTGCGGGGGAAGAAGCCGTTCAGTACGACGGCGTCCAGGGTGTCGCGCCGCAGGGTAGTCGAGACCGTGCCTGCGAAGAGGCTCGCGCTGCGGCTCGGGACGGCAATGGGGTATGCGGCCAGGCCCGGGTCGGCGAAGAGCGCCTCCTTTCCCACCCGGCAGGAGTGGATCAGGGAGAGAAACTGCCAGCTGTCGATCTTCTGAGCTCCCCCTTCCAACTCGGCCCGCAGCGCATAGGCCAGGGCGAGGTCCATGTTGTCGCCGCCCAGAAGGATGTGATC